>JAJRYN010000111.1 GCA_024275755.1 archaeon
GGCCCAATATCCCCCAGACCAAGGACGCGGGTACCATCACTTATGACTGCAACATAATTTCCCTTGTTTGTATGATCGAAAACCCTCTCCGGGTTTTTGGCAATATCCTTGCATGGCTCAGCCACGCCAGGAGTATACCATATAGCAAAATCATCATAACTTCTTACAGCGCATTTTGGCATTATTTGTATTTTTCCTTTGTAAAAAGGGTGTAATTTCATTGCATCCTGAGCAGGTTTTTTCGCTTTTTCTAACAACTCCTCAACTGTTACCTTCTTTTCCATCAAATCACCACTGCTGTAATCAAAATCGAAACTTAAATCTTTTCACACATAATTTCTCGGTATATAAAAATGGAAAAAGTTACTGCTGCTTTTTATCAATTTCAGTAAATACATTGAGAAATCAACAAAATTCAAGAAATATAAAAAAGAGGGGAAAAAATTAGCTTACGCCAAGCACCATTGGTCCAAGGATGAAACCACTTGCTGTTGCTGTTACTCCTCCTGCATTTACTGTTATTGTTGTTGGCCCTATTCCAAATACTAAGCCTGGTCCCACTGTTACGCTTTCTCCTGGATTTAGTGTATCGATTGTTCCTTCTGAATGTTTGCCTATAAATACCAAGCCAGATAAATCAACGCTCCAATCTAAGTTCTCTGCCGCTTCTGTTCCTTCATTGCTTATTGTTGCCTTGACTCCAAATCCTCCTGAAATGCCTATTGTTATTATTGGTGCTGGCAATGGTGCGAAATAAATATCCTTGTTTCCATTTCTGTTATCTGTCCATACTATACCTTTACTGCATATGTCAGCAGCATTTTCTTCAGCAACAACTGTTCCATCCACTTCATTTATCTGCTCTGGCTCCTCCCATGTTGCTCCGCCATCTGTTGATTTTACTAGATAAAGATTGCCCTCCTTTATGTAGATGCAGTAAACTGTATTTCCTGCAAGATATACAGCAGGATATGTCTCATCAACTGGATGCTCTGCTGCAACATCACTTATCTCCCATGTTTTGCCATAGTCGCTGCTGTAAGCACATTTTATGTCCCAGTCTCCATAGACATTATCGTTGCTCATAAAAACAACTACAACATTGCTTCCAGATGCATCAATATCTGGATGAGCAGCATCGAAATCGCCACTGACTAAATAATATTGTTCTGCAACAAACTCAATATCTGCTTCCTGAACAGGAACGCATCTCTTATATACAATTTCAGCTTTTCCTGTATCCTCATTGTTATGCTGCACGACAATATAGAAGAAATCATTCTCAGTCCATGCTGGATCGCTGTCATGTATGCATGCCATATCTGGGTCCTGAGCTGGAGCAGTATCAAGCACGCTTTCAGCATCCCAGTTATATACATATCCTGATAAATCTCCACCCATCCAGAATAGCATTATTCCCTGATTCATATTCTGGTCGTCATCAATGTAAAAGTGCACAGGCCCTACAATACCCTCGAAATAGGTCATTGGATACCATGTATCATCTTCTATGCTTGCATATGTTGCTCCTGGCAAAGCACCTTCAGTGAAGTAATAGAACTCATACGTGGACTCATCTGTTATATCGGAAATCATCCAGAACTGTCCGCTCTCTGTTGAGGTATCGAGACATATTCCCCAGAATCCATCAAAATCGCCGCCTCCCTCATATTTGCTACCTGTAACATAAGCCATATCTGCATAGTACTGGAATCCTTCCAATGAGACGACATTTGATACCCATGTTTCACCGTTATCTGTGGAGTATGCAAGACCTATGTCTGATTCTATTGCTGAAATTTCATGTGTCCATGTAACGCCAATATTGCCATTGCCGTCTACAGTAATAGCTGGCAGAATATCTTCTTCGGGGCTATTTGGTGTAATCAAAACATTTCCCTGATTCAGCATTGCTGTCTCTCCTAGCCTCAAAATATTTGGTGTGACTTTGACTGCATCTTTGAAGGGCGCTTCATTACCCTCGCTTGCTTCTCCAAAGTTCACTGCACTTAATGCCATTGCTATAACCAACATTCCAACTAATATCGCTTTTTTCTTCATTTTTATGCCTCCGAAAATATTATATAAACGAATTTTAAATAGTTATCGCCAGATATCGCATTTTATATAAGTTTAATATTATGCCCAATTTTCATACTTTAATAGAAAAAAATTTATATTGGGCGGTATATGCAACAGTGGGGAAGGGCCTGTAGCTCAGCTAGGTAGAGCACCTGGCTTTTAACCAGGTGGCCAGGGGTTCGAATGTCTGCTTGCGAGGCAAGCAGCTAGAAAATCCCCTCAGGCCCGTATGACCCAAAAATTAAAATATGCGAGATAATAATATAGGGGTAGAAAAATGAAGATAGATATACTAAAGCATGAGCTTGTGCCGCATCATGAGATTTTATCAGAAGAGGAAGTTGAAAAACTGCTCAAAACATATAATATTAAGAAGGAACAACTCCCTCGTATCCGCATTGATGACCCTGTGGCAAAAGCCATAAATGCAAAGGAGGGAGATGTAATTAAAATAATAAGGAAAAGTCCTACTGCTGGTATAAGTGTCGCTTATCGTGTTGTGAGTAAGGAGATAATATGAGAGAAGTAATAGACGCATTTTATAGGGAGAGGAGTATAGTAAATCATCAAATAGCATCCTATAACGATTTCTTAAATAGAAGGCTGCAGAACATAGTAAATTCAACAAGGATAGGAGAAGGCGAAGGATTGGAAAGAGGATATATACATCCAGAGATAGAAGGATATAGAGTCAAGCTGGGCAAAATAAGAGTTGGAAAACCAATGGTGAAAGAAGCAACTGGCGAAGAGCATCCAATAACACCAATGGAAGCAAGGCTGAGAGATTTAACATATGAGGCGCCGGTCTTTCTTGAATTTATTCCTGTAATAGATGGCAAAGTAAGGGATGATTTGGCAGAGGAGGCAAAAATAGGTCATCTTCCAATAATGGTTAGATCTCAGAAATGCAATATTTCAAGAGAGGTTCTAGAGGAAGAGGCAGGAAGAAAATTAAATGATGAGGAATATGAAAAGAAACTTATAGAACTGCAGGAAGATCCTTTAGATCCGGGAGGATATTTTATAATAAATGGAACAGAAAGAGTTCTGATAACACTGGAAGACCTGGCATCTAACAGAGTTCTAACAGAAAAGACCAACAGATATGGATATGAGGTCGAAACAGCCCAAGTTTTCTCTCAGAAAGAAGGTTTCAGAAGCCTTATTGTTGTTGAGAAAAGAAAAGATGGCATGCTTATGACTACTTTGCCAAACGTCGCCAGTCAGATTCCTCTTATAATTATTTTAAAAGCCCTTGGTTTGGATAATCCAACAATATTTGACAATATGGCTTCATATCCCGAAACAGAGGTTTTTGTTCTTGCAAATATTGAAGCATGTGAAGAAGAATATGGAGTGACAAATGAGGAGGAAGCAATAGATTTCATTGGAAAGAAAATAGCAGGCGGACAGGCAAAGGAATATAGAAGAGAGAGAGTAAAAGAATTGCTGGACAGAACAATCTTGCCACATTTGGGAAATGAAACAAAGGACCGAATAAGAAAAGGCATTTTCCTTGCAAGAATGGGAGAAGCTGTGCTTGAACTAGCTCTTGGTTACAGAAGAGAGGATGATAAAGACCACTACGCCAATAAACGCCTTAAGTTGGCCGGAGACTTAATGGAAGATTTGTTCAGAGTCGCTTTCGTTGCATTATGTAAGGATTTGAAATATCAGCTTGAAAGACTTTATGCAAGAGGAAAAGATTTGGAAGAGTTGAGAATAAAACCTCATGTAAGACAAGATGTTTTTGACCAGCGCATTCATCATGCAATGGCTACCGGCAACTGGGTTGGTGGACGAACAGGCGTAAGCCAGCTGCTGGATAGAACTTCCAATCTTTCCACAATAAGTCATTTGAGGAGAGTTACCTCCCCATTGACTCGCTCTCAGCCACATTTTGAAGCAAGAGACTTGCACTCCAGACACTGGGGAAGATTATGTCCAAATGAAACACCAGAGGGACCCAACTGTGGACTGGTGAAGAATTTAGCATTAACTGTTGAAATTTCTGAAGGATATCCTGAGGAAGAGGTTGAAAAAGAACTAAAGAAGATGGGTGTGATGGAAGTAAAGAAGGGACTGAAAGGAGCAAGAGTCTATTTAAATGGTGATTTAATTGGCATTCATCCTGATGGAAAGAAACTTGTTGAGGAAATAAGAGAGAAAAGAAGAAGAGGAGAAATTGATAAGGAAATAAATGTATGCTATTACGAGGATAGCAATGATGTCGTTGTAAACTGTGATCCAGGAAGAGTTAGAAGACCTCTGTTTATTGTTAAAAATGGTAAGCTCCTTTACACCAAGGAAATGAGAGAGAAAGTTAAAAGAGGAGAACTTTCATGGAGTGATTTAATAAATATGGGAGTAATTGAATATATTGATACTGAAGAGGAGGAAAATGCGTATATTGCTTTGCGCGAGGAGGATTTAACTCCGGAACACACCCATATGGAAATTGATCCTCTCTGCATTCTCGGTGTGGGAGCAAGCTTGGTTCCATATGCCGAACATAACTCATCACCCCGTATCACCATGGGAGCCGGGATGGGTAAGCAATCATTGGGTTTCGCTGCAGCAAATTATAGAAAGAGGCCTGATACACGAGGTCATCTCCTCCATTATCCACAGGTGCCTATTGTTAGAACGCATTCTGCCAAATACATTAACTTCCACCGCCGCCCAGCCGGGCAGAATTTTGTTGTTGCTGTTTTGAGCTATCATGGTTATAACATGGAAGATGCTTTGATTATGAATCGCGCTTCAATAGATAGAGGATTGGCAAGAAGTACATTCTTCAGAACTTATGCTGCCGAAGAGCAACGCTATCCTGGTGGACAGGAAGACCATTTCGAGATTCCTGATCCAGAGTGCAGGGGCGTGAGGAGCGAAGAAGCTTACATTCATCTGGCAGAGGATGGCATAATAACGCCTGAGTGTGAGGTGAAAGGAGGGGATGTTCTAATTGGCAAGACTTCGCCACCTCGTTTCCTTGAGGAACCAACAGATGTTCTTGTGCCACAAAAGAGGAGAGAAACTTCCATAACAGTGAGACATGGAGAAAAGGGATTTGTTGATACCGTCGTGCTTTCAGAAACGCTAAATGGAGCAAGAATGGTGAAGATAAAGGTGAGGGACGAAAGAGTTCCAGAGCTTGGAGATAAATTTGCTTCAAAGCATGGACAAAAAGGAGTACTGGGCTTAATCGTTGATCCAGAGGATATGCCTTTCACAGAAGATGGCATTGTGCCAGATTTAATAATCAATCCTCACGCAATTCCAAGCAGAATGACAGTTGGCCATGTACTAGAGATGATAGGAGGAAAGGTAGGAGCAATGGAAGGAAGATTTGTTGATGGCACTCCATTTTCAGGAGAGCCAGAGAAAGTGCTGAGGGATGCGCTGGTGAAAAATGGTTTCAAGCATAACGGCAAAGAAGTTCTTTATGATGGCGAGACAGGCAAAATGTATGTGGCTGATATTTTCGTTGGAGTTATTTATTATCAGAAGCTTCATCACATGGTTGCAGGCAAAATACATGCTAGGAGCAGAGGACCTGTACAGATATTAACAAGGCAGCCAACTGAAGGAAGAGCAAGAGAAGGAGGCCTAAGATTTGGAGAGATGGAAAGAGACTGTCTTATCGGACATGGAGCTTCAATGACAATAAAGGAAAGGCTGCTTGAAGAATCTGATTTGACAATACAATATGTTTGCGAGAATTGCGGACATATTGCATTCAAAACAAGAAGAGGCTTCTTGAGATGTCTACTTTGCGGCGATGATGCAAAAATAAGTCCAGTTGAAATGAGTTACGCCTTCAAGCTATTGCTTGAGGAACTTCAATCGCTTATTATTGAACCAAAGCTAATATTAAGGAGGTTGGTGTAAATGATAACCACTTCAAAAAAAGAAATTGATAAGATTGTCTTCGGCCTGCTCTCCCCATAAAAAATAAGGAAGATGTCAGCAACACGCATTATCACACCTGATACTTACGATGAAGATGGTTTCCCAATAGAAATGGGTCTCATGGACACTCGCCTTGGTGTAATCGAGCCAGGCCTGCGCTGTAAAACCTGTGGGCAGCGTGTAAAAGATTGTCCTGGACATTTCGGCCATATAGAACTGGCAATGCCTGTCATCCATGTTGGATTTGCAAAAACAATTTATGCCATTCTCAAATCAACATGCAGGGGCTGTGGAAAGCTTTTGCTTGATGAAAAGGAACTGGAAAGGTTGAGAAAGCTCTATAAAAAGGCGGTGGAGAGAGGAGAGAATACATCCTATTTTGTTAAAGAAGTGGTGAAACTTGCCAATAAAGTTTCACACTGTCCTCATTGTGGGAGGGAGAAGCTGCCAATAGAATATGATAAGCCCACTACTTATAGAGAAGCAGGACACAAAATGACTCCTTCTGAAATCAGGGAATGGCTTGAAAAAGTTAGCGAGGAGGTAGGCGACGATTTACTCCTGCTAGATATAAATCCGGAGGTAGCTCGTCCAGAATGGATGGTCTTGACTGTGCTGCCTGTTCCTCCTGTGACGACACGCCCATCTATTACACTCGAGACGGGAGAGAGGAGTGAAGATGATTTGACCCATAAGCTCGTGGATATAATAAGAATAAATCAGAGATTGCAGGAAAATAGAGATGCTGGTGCCCCTCAGCTGATAGTCGAAGATTTATGGGAATTGCTGCAATACCATGTTACAACGTATTTTGATAATCAAACGAGTGGCATTCCTCCAGCCCGCCATAGGAGCGGGAGGGCATTGAAAACTCTTGCCCAGAGGTTAAAAGGAAAGGAGGGCAGATTCAGAAGCAATTTATCTGGAAAGCGCGTCAACTTTTCAGCAAGAACTGTTATCTCACCAGACCCGAACATAAGCATAAATGAGGTTGGCGTTCCAATTGATGTGGCAAAGGAGTTAACTGTACCAATAAGAGTTACACCTTACAACATTGAAGAAATGAAGGAAATGGTGAGACGCGGGCCAAATCCAAAGCCCCCTGCAGGTGTTGTCTACATCCCGGGAGTAAATTATATTATTCGTCCGGATGGAAGAAGAATAAAGGTAACGGAAGAGAATGCAGAAAATGTGGCAGAAAGGCTTGAAGTTGGTTCAGTGGTAGAAAGACAACTTCAGGATGGAGATATTGTATTATTTAACCGTCAACCATCCTTGCATCGTATGTCAATGATGGCTCATAAAGTAAGAGTGTTACCATACAAGACTTTCCGTCTGAATCTGGCTGTTTGCCCACCATACAATGCTGATTTCGATGGAGATGAAATGAATATGCATGTTTTGCAGACTGAAGAGGCAAGAGCTGAAGCAGAGATTTTGATGAAGGTGCAGGAGCATATACTCAGCCCAAGATTTGGAGGAGCCATCATAGGTGCAATTCACGACCACATTTCTGGCTGCTTCCTGCTTACTTACAAGAATAAGGAATTTTCCAAAGATGATGCAATTCGTATGCTGGCTGCCGCTGGCTATATGGGAGAAGTTAAAGACAAGATGACCGGAAAGGAGATTTTCAGCAAGATATTGCCAGAGGGAATAAATCTCGAATATAAAGCGAAGGCATGCATTGGCTGTCCAACGTGTGTAAAGGAGAAGTGTGAGTATGATGCATATGTCATAATAAAGGATGGGCAGCTTGTATCAGGAGTGATTGATGAGAAAAGTATAGGAGCATTTAAGGGAGAGATAATAGAGTATATTACAAGGAGATATGGAAACAGCGCTGCAAGAGATTTCATCGATAGAGTGACAAAGCTCGGAATTGCTGCAATTATGGTTATTGGATTCACAACTGGAATAGATGATGAGGACATTCCTGAGGAGGCAGTTCTCCAGATAAACGAGCAGCTTGAAAAAGCAAAGAAAAAGATACAGGATTTAATCAAGGCGTATGAGGAAGGCGAACTGGAACAGATTCCTGGAAGGAGTCTGGAAGAAACACTAGAAATGGAGATAATGCGCGTTACAGGAAGAGCAAGAGATCAAACTGGAGAGATAGCGAGTAAGCATCTGGGTATGGACAACTCTGCCGTTATAATGGCAAGAAGCGGAGCAAGAGGAAGCATGTTGAACTTGTCCCAAATGGCTGGTTGCGTTGGACAGCAAGCAGTTAGAGGAGAGCGTATTCATAGGGGCTATAGGAATAGAACCTTACCACACTTCAAGAAAGGAGATTTGGGGGCAGAAGCAAAAGGTTTCGTATCATCAAGCTATAAGAAAGGTTTATCACCCACAGAATACTTCTTCCACTCAATGGGAGGAAGAGAAGGCTTAGTGGACACAGCAGTTAGAACCTCAAGAAGCGGTTACATGCAACGCCGTCTTGTAAATGCGCTAGAAAACGTCAAACTGGAGGAAGATGGTAGCGTAAGAGCTACGACTGGAGAGGTTATTCAATTTGTATATGGTGAGGATGGCATCGATCCAATGCGCAGCATTAGAGGAAAGGCAGTTGATGTTGATATGATAATCAAGGAGGTGGAAAATGAGTAAGACAACAGCAAATGCCTTGATCAAGAGAGGGCTGAGCAAAAAACTGGCAGAGAAGGTGGCGGAAAAATATACTTTGGCAGCACTAGAAAAGCTATCAGATGCAAAAATAAAAAAGGAGTTTGGAAAGGATGCTGAAAAAATACTGAAGGTGCTGGGAAGAAAGGTTGAAGAAAAGAAGGTGAAAGAGAAAAAGGCGACGAAGAAGAAAAAAGAAAAGAAGCCTGCCAAACCAGCGGAAAAAAAGGTAAAGGAGAAAAAAGTAAGCAAAGTTAAAGAAGGCACAATCAGGGAAAGAATAATCAAGATACTGGAAAACAAAAAGGAATATCTGCCGGTAGCAGTGATAGATGAAATGGCTGAAAAAATTGAAAAGAATGGATTAGAAGAAAAACTGGAAAAAATTGTTGAAAAGGCAATAGAGGAATACAATCGTCATTTAATGGATCCATATGAAGCATGCGGAATGGTTGCTGCTCAATCAATAGGAGAACCTGGCACGCAGATGACAATGAGAACATTCCACTATGCTGGTGTGGCTGAAATTAACGTTACATTAGGCCTACCCCGTTTAATAGAAATAGTAGATGCAAGGAAAGATCCTTCTACACCAATGATGACTGTTTATCTGGAAGGAGCTTATAAGATTAATAGAGATAAGGCAAAAGAGGTTGCAAATAAGATAGAGATTACACGTTTGATTAATATTGCAGAGGTGGAAACAGATATAAGCAATATGAAGGTTGTTGTCAAACCTAATTTGAAATCAATGGAGAGAAAGGATATCAAAATGGATGATTTAATGGAAGCGCTCAAAAAACTTAGCAAGGTGGAGATAAAGAAGACAGAAGATGGAATAGAAATACATCCGCAAGAGGGAAATGAGAATTATAGAGAATTGAGGAGAATAAGCGAGGAAGTCAAAAATATCAAAATAAAGGGTATAGAAGGCATAAAGAGGGCAATTATAAGAAAGGAAGGAGACGAATACGTTATATACACGGAAGGGAGTAATTTTGAAAAGGTTCTCGAGCTGGAAGGCGTCGATAAAACAAGGACAACAACAAATGATATTCATGCAATTTATGAGGTGCTTGGCATAGAGGCGGCTAGAAATGCAATAATAAATGAGGCATATTCGACTTTGCAAGAACAAGGATTAAATGTGGACATACGCCATATTATGCTTGTGGCTGATTTAATGACGGCTACAGGTGTTATAAGGCCAATAGGAAGACAGGGTGTTAGTGGAGAGAAAGGCTCTGTAATTGCAAGAGCTGCATTTGAGATTACCGTTGATCATTTACTAGGAGCGGCAAGAAGAGGAGAGGTTGATGAATTGAGAGGAGTGGCAGAAAATGTTATAGTTGGACAACCTATTAAGCTCGGAACTGGCTCGGTTGAGCTAGCAATAGATGTTAAAAAATTGAGTAAGATAAAGAAGGTGAAAGAATGATATCTAAAGAAATAATGAGGGCTATATCCACCGGCAAAGTATTATTTGGATATAAAGTGGCAATTAAAAGGGCAAAGGATGCAAAAGCATTCATAATTGCATCTGATTGCCCCAAGAAAAAGGAAGTTATGGAAGCAGCAAAGGACAAACCTGTTTACATTTACAAAGGCAACAACATGGAGCTGGGAGCAGCATGTGGCAAGCCATTCGGAGTGAGTGTGCTGGCAATAATTGATGAAGGAAAATCAAACATAATGAATATAATAAAAGGATAGCATGAAGATAAAGCTAACGCAGCAGGAAATGCATTATATTGCTGTGGCTGAAGTACTTATAGGGACATCAATTATAGATTGTATTGAAAGGGATAACAGAATAACATTTATTGTGGGTAAAGGAAAATTGGGAAAAGCAATAGGTAAGGAAGCTAGAAACATAAAGAAGCTGGAAAGCATTTTTAAAAAAGAGGTAAGATTCGTTGAATATGATGATGATAAAAAACAATTCATAATAAATCTCTTCAAGCCATTTAAGCTAGAAAAGATTGTTATAAATGAAGAAGAAAATAGAGTGAGTGTTGTCGTCAATGCAAGAGATAAAGGAAAAGCAATAGGTAAGGAAGGCAGAAATATCAATATATTGCGGGAGATAGCCAAGAGACAGCACGGAATAGAAGAGATAAAAGTATTGTGACGACAGATTTTCTTTTTCTTGCTTATTTCTTCATTATTTTCCTGTAATAATTTGTTGTATCCCTACACATCTTTGCCAATAACTTATGACGGAGATATTCACTTTTTACAACATCAAAAAAGAGCGTTTTAACATAATAAGAATATTTCAGGTATTTTCCAAGAGTTTTTCTCCATTCTTTTTCAAATAATGTTGCTTCTATATTTCTGTAATCATTTTTTGCCCATTTTTCTATATGACTTGCGGCTATATTCGCCACAATCATCGATGTAGTTATCCCAGCCCCAAGCGTAGCAAGGACATGGGCTGCTGCATCCCCTATCAAAATAGCATTTTTACCATATGATTTAAGCGGTTTATCTAATGGAACGAAAGCACCTCTCCATTCCTTTCCAGGATTTTTTTTCTTAAATTTTTCAAAACCCTCTTTAAAATATTTCTTTTTTAAGCTGCCCACACCAATATTCCATTTATCCTTCTTTGGAAAATACCAAGCATAGCCGTATTTCACAACATCCTTCCTCATTATAACATGGCATTTTTCATTGTCCAAATCGACTTCATTACTATATGCTTCCACAGCCATCCCGCATTTTGGCTTTTTTATTCCAGCATATCTTCTTACAATGGAAAAAACTCCATCTGCTCCGATAATTATTTTTGGTTTTATCTGCTGTGGAAGCAGAATCCCATCTTTTATCTCTTTAACCTTTTCTCCCATTCTTATTTCTCCGCCCTTTTTTGCCTGCCTTGCCAGCTCAGCTTCAACAGCTCTTTTATCTGTCATTACAACAGGCATTTCAACAGAAATTTTTCCATAAGATGTGTAGATGATTGTTTCCCATACTTCCTTCTCAACGCCTTTTTTGCTTCCGTATAGCTCGTAAAAATCGTAGCCCATTGTTTTCTGTATAACTCCTTCGCCACATGGTTTTTTAAAAAAATCGTTATGCTCTTCCAGCAATATAAAAGAGATACCTTTCTCTGCCAAAAATTTAGCAACACTTAAGCCAGCGATTCCTCCCCCTACTATTGCAACATCGCATTTTTCCATTGGTATTATTTTTATTTGAATATTTAAAAATTTGGTGGATTAAATGATAAAAGGGTTAAATGAAAGAATGGAAGGATATTACACACCTTGTTTCTACAATTATGAAACGGAGTATGTATTCATGGCTTATCTCACTTCTTCAGCGCTATTCCGACAACATCATTTATGTTTGTATATCCATGTTTATCAAGCCAAATTTCCAAATCGTGACATATTTTGCCAAATATTTTTTCGCCTTCATAACATACAGCGGTGCCAATTTGTACTGCCTTTGCTCCAGCCATCATATATTCTATGACATCTTCTGCCTTTGATATACCTCCTACGCCAATAATTGGCAAATCGAAGTTGCTGGCAAGTTCATAAACACATCTTACTCCTATGGGCTTTATTGCCCTGCCTGAATATCCACCAATTTTATTACCCAGCACTGGCATCGCCACCTCTACATTTATTGCCATTGCCTTTACGCTATTTATCGCAACAATTGCATCAGCTCCCCCTTCTATAGCATTCTCTGCCCTTTCCAGAATATTTTCCATGCCAAGTTTTACAAATACTGGTTTCCCTGCTTTTTTGGCAGATTCAACAGCTCCTTTTATTTCTTCTGTTGGGTATTCCGCCCCCACTTTCTTTGCATGAGGGCAGCTCATGTTCATTTCTATTGCCTTAACATAAGGAGCAAATTTTCTGGCAAGATGACCGAACTCATTTTCATCTTTTCCAAAAATACTTCCAATTAAATTTTCCACTTTTATTCCATCTATTTCTTTCAGATATTCATCTATTCCCGGATTTGCAAGTCCAATTGCATTTAAAATCCCATATTCCACCTCGCAGAAAACAGGATTTTTGTATCCCTTTCTTTCTTCCATTCCAACAGATTTTGTTACAACGGCTCCCGCATCGCCAAACTTCTCCATGCTTTCCTTAGTTAAATCCAGAATACCTGATGCGAGCATTAAAGGATTTTTCATCTTTATTCCAGCAACTTCAACTTCAAGCATATTTTTAAATGCATTCTATATTTAAATTAATGCCATATTTGAAAACAAAGTGGTTTGGAACATTCCTTTATGATGATGAAATAATTGAAAAAAAGCTCTTCCCAAAAGATGCTAATGAAATAGCAGAGAGGCTTTACAAAATTTTAAAGGGAGAAGTTCTGGATGAAGAAAAAGAATTTGGGAAATACGAGCCTATTGTAGATGAAAAAAGATTGCATAAAATAGGTAAACTCGGCAAAGTAAAAAGATTGGAAGTGAAAGCAGCAGATTTTGGCTATGATAAAGATTTGCTTTTAAATGCATGCACCAAGGTTGCAATGAGGAAAATAGAGGAGGAGCAGAAAGAAAGGACAAAACGCATTTCTGAAGCAGTTAACGCTCTCGATGACTTGATAAAAATAACAAATATACTTCTTGAAAGGCTTCGTGACTGGTACAGCTACTTTTCTTTCGATGAAATAGAGGATGGCAAAGAACTTGCTGAAAAACTTGCAAATATAAGAATAGGAGAAGAAGCATTAGACAAAGCGGAGGAAAAAAATCTGAAAAATCTTGCAAATTTACTTTCTTCAATCTATAAAGTAAGGCAGGAGCTGGAAGCCTACATAAAGAAAGTTATGGAAGAAATGGCACCAAAC
>JAJRYN010000112.1 GCA_024275755.1 archaeon
CGTGGATGCATTTCCTGTAATGATTGATACAAAAGATCCTGATGAGTTTATTCAGGCAGTTAAGTGGGTAGCTCCAACATTTGGAGGAATAAATCTTGAGGATATAGCATCGCCGAAATGCTTCTATATTTTAGATAGACTGAGAGAAGAGCTTGATATTCCTGTCTGGCATGATGACCAGCAAGGAACGGCTGCAATAACTCTTGCTGGAATAATAAATGGACTTAAAGTGGTGGGTAAAAAGCTGAATGAAGTGACATATTCAATTATAGGAGCTGGAGCAGCCAATATATGTTTGATAAGAACATTGATAAAAGCTGGTGTACCACCTGGCAATATAATAGCTGTTGACTCAAAAGGAATATTGCATCCAAATAGGGAAGATATTGAAGAACTCAAAGAAAAGAACCCCTACAAATATGAAATTGCAATGAAGACAAATTCTGAAGGTAGAACAGGAGGTATTGCAGAGGCAATAAAAGGAACAGATGTTTGTGTAGCCGCCTCAAAGCCTGGCCCTGGCACAATAAAGAAGGAATGGGTTGCTGAAATGAACGATGATGCAGTAATGTTTGCTGAAGCAAATCCTATTCCAGAGATATGGCCATGGGAAGCTAAAGAGGCAGGGGTAAAAGTATTTGGAACAGGAAGAAGCGATTTTCCAAACCAAGTTAACAATAGCCTTGGCTTTCCAGGCATATTCAGAGGAACTTTAGATGTAAGAGCCAAAACAATAACAGATGAGATGCATATTGCTGCTGCCTATGCCATAGCGGAGGTAGCGGAGCAGAAAGGGCTTAGCGAGGATTATATCGTGCCCACAATGGATGATTGGGAAGTTTTCCCATATGAAGCGGCAGCTGTGGCAATGAAAGCAATAGAGCAGGGAATAGCAAGAAGAAAGCTGAGCAGACAGGAAGTATATGAAATGGCAGAGGAAACAATTAAGCTTGCCAGAGAACAGACACAGGCATTGATGAAGCAAGGATTCATAAAAGTTCCATGAAATATGCCATAGAAGATAGCGAGCAAGGAACTATAATTCATATAAAGGTGAAAATAGGCAATAAAAGTAGATTTCCCGCAGGATATGATGAATGGCGGCATAGAATAGAAATTGAAGTTGACGAGGAGCCAGTAAAAGGAAAGGCGAATAGAAAGATAGTTGAAATATTGGCAGCCTATTTCAACCTGAAAAAAGAAGATGTGGAGATAATACACGGAAAAAAATCAAGGGAAAAAGATATTTTAGTAAAAAAGAAAAAGGATGAAGTATTGCATATATTGAAAAATGGATTACAAGGCAGCACTGGAAGAAATAGAAAAGGCAATTGATGAGATAAGAGATAAAAATAGAAATACACCCATCATTGTGGAAGGAGAAAAAGATGTTAGAGCGCTAAATAGCCTTGATATAAATGGAGACATAATCACTGTGCATTGTGGAATGGAAATAGCAAATTTATGCGATTATATTGCTTCCCATTACAAGGAAATTATAATATTAACCGATTGGGATAGAAAAGGATGGCAGCTGTGCAGGAAAATAGAGAAGAACCTTAAAGGAAGAACAAAATGCATAACAGAATATCGTCTCATATTTGCAAAAAATGCAATGGTTAAGGACATAGAAAGCATACCCACCTTCCTCAAAAATCTCAGGAATAAAGTAAATAGAAGGCGCAATTATTTTAGAGACTGAAAAGTTGTTTTGAGTTTTTCTGCAAATTCTTTCGCCTTTTCCAAATCTCTTTCATCTGGCTTTCCTTTATTTATTCCTCCAATGTGCTTTAATAACCCGAAAGTATCAAATCCTTTGCATGAAAATTCTCCAATAATTTCAAATCCTTTTGTCCTCAGCCTCCTTTTAATTGCTCTATGATAAATAAACGGCGGCCCTCCTCCTCTGGTAGAAAAAATGAACGCCCTTTTATTCACTTTAGGCATAGCATCTATAAATTTCAATAAGCTTATGTGATGTTTCCCAAAATAAATACCTGAGCCAAAACCAATCAAGTCGTTGTTTTTTATTGTTTCTTCGTTTGCTTTTCCTACATTTAAAAGTTCTGCATTTAAAACTCTAGCAATTTCTCTAGCAATTTTTTCTGTATTGCCGTGATGTATAGAAACATATACTATTGCTGCCCTCATTTTTTCCCTCAAAAAATTTTTGCGACAATATTGCAGATTTTTTCAAGAAATTGTCTATCTTCACGGGTAAACGGAGCATATGAATGTGAATCTATATCTAGCTCTCCAACAATTTTTTCGTTTTTGAAAATTGGAACAACAATTTCAGATTTTACTGCTGGACTGCATGATAAATAATTTTTTTCCTTTGAAACATCCTGCACGACAATGGTATGCCTTTTTTCTGCAGCCTGCCCGCATATTCCCTTCCCAAATGGTATTCTGACATGCTCTGTGGGCTCTCCTGAAAAAGGGCCAAGTAACAATTCATTTTTTGATTCATCGGTGATATAAAATCCAACCCAGTCATAATATGGCACCTCCCTTTTCAGTAGCATACATATTCTCATAAGTTTTTCATTTCTATCTGAAGAATCATCCACAATTTCTTTTACTTTTTTGATGAGATTATTGAATATCTTGCTCTTATCCATTTTATCACCGTCAATATTATCTTTTGCTTAAGTATTTTTCTTGAATTGATGGATGGAACTAATGCAAAAGCAATTAAATAGCTAATCTATTTGCTATGTGGAACTAAATACTCTACTCCTGCCCCTGGGTGTGATACCCTCGCTCTTTCTGCTTTACCTAATTATAGGGGAAAGAGAAGGAAAATTCAAGGAGAAAAGCATCATCATAGTATATATTGGGGGTATTGTTTTGGGCAGCGTTATATACATAATGGAGGGAATGATTTTGTATCCTATGATTACAGGAGACGTATATCTTAATCTTATCATAATTTTTTCCTTTATTTTTTCCTTTCTTGATCAACTTGTTAAGTTGGCAGTTCTTAATTTATCTGCCTTATCTGACAGTGGCTTGCCCTTGTACGGAGCTTCTTTCAGTCTGGGATTTTCCTCTGTATTTGCTCCCCTCCTGTTTGGAAGAACTTTAGAAGTTGGATTGGAGAATGCAATGCTTGTTGCGCTGCCATTTTCAGTAATGTTAATTAACTGTTCAATTGGGATTATTATTGGTACGGGAGTAAAAAGAAACATGCGTGGAAAATATTTTGGGGTAGCAACAATTGCTGGTACGATTATATGGATTACAGTGATTATATCAATAGTTTACTCTCTTGCAGGAGAAACTGTTATATCTGCAATTTTTTCGATATGTTCAATAGTTATTTCCTCTTTTGCATTTATTGCAGTATATAAAAAGCATCTCCCTTATGCAATGATGGATAGAAGAGAGTTGCGGAAGCTGTAAAAGTTTATAAAGGGATAAAAAATAACTCCTTAGATGAACCAGAAAAATTTGCTGAAAATAGTTGTTATTGCATCAATACTCTATTTCATATGGCTATTTATTGTTGCCTTAAACGAGACAATGAATGGCGGCAAAATACTATTGTCTTTAAAGGCATGGAGTCTGATAGGTGTAATTGTGTATATATTTTTTTTGTTTATTGAAATTATGGTGTACATTACTTCTCCAAAAAAAGAAACAAAAGAGATTAAGTTAGTATCAGAGGTAATAAAAAAGATTGTATGCAATAATTGTCATACCACCTTTACCATAACAGATACAGGTGTGAGACCAATGAAATATGCATGTCCGAACTGTGGTAAAGAAGGGGTGTTAAGGGGTAAGAAAGTTAAGGGAATCGTTAAAACAATCACGTGTTCAAGCTGTGGCAATAAATTTGAAATAATTGATACAGGAGAAAAGCCCCTCACCTATCAGTGTCCATCATGTCGTCATGAAGGAGTTGTATAATAATGCTGAAGGCTAAGATTGAGATAAGGTTGAAAAAAGGAGTTGTGGACCCAGAAGGAAAAAATATTGCAAAGGCGTTGAACTTACTGCATTTTAAGGAGGTAAAGGAAGTAAAAGTTGCTAAAATAATTGAAATTTTTCTGGAGGAAAATGATGTTGAAAAAGCTAGAGAGAGAGCAGAGGAGATGTGTAAAAAGTTGCTAGCAAATCCTGTCATTAATGAGTATAGCATTTCGATAGAATATGTCCATGGATAATTTATTCATAAAGGATGGATACGTGTACAGAATAAATTTACTGGATGCAAATGATGAGCAGTTAATGGAAATAAGCAAAACAATGGGTCTTGCCTTAAATTTACAAGAAATGAAAAAAATAAAGGACTATTTTAGCAGAAAAGGTAGGAATCCTTCTGATTTGGAGCTTGAAGCTCTAGCTCAGTCATGGAGTGAACATTGCTGCTATAAATCCTCAAAATATTATCTGAGACAGTATGTTTATAATATAGCAAAAGACAGAATTGTTGCCAGAGAGGATGCTGGAGTGCTGGAATTTGATAATGAGCATTATTATGTTGTCGCTTTGGAAAGCCATAATCATCCTTCTGCCATTGAACCATATGGAGGGGCTGCTACTGGTATTGGGGGTATATTAAGAGATGTGCTTTGCATGGGGGCACAGCCAATAGCATTGATAGATCCTCTATTCTTTGGAAGTCTGGATACAAGATATGAAGAACTGCCAAAAGGTGTGAAGCATCCCCGCTATTTATTTAAGAGAGTCGTTGAGGGAATAAGGGATTATGGTAACAGAGTTGGAATACCTACGGTAGCGGGTCAGGTATATTTTCATGAGAGCTATACGGGAAATTGCCTTGTGAATGTTGGATGCATAGGTATTGTTAAAAAAGATAAACTGGCTCATAGCCGCGTTAAAAAGCCAGGTGACGTATATATTTATGCAGGTGGTAAAACGGGAAGAGATGGAATACATGGTGTAACCTTTGCATCTGAAGAGTTAAGAGAAGAATCAGAAGAAAAATCAATAACTGCTGTACAGCTTGGTGATCCAATAACCAAAGAACCTCTCATCCATGCCTGCCTTGAATGCAATGAGAAAGGGCTTGTGGAAGGAATGAAGGACATGGGGGGCGGCGGGCTATCGTGTGTGTGCAGCGAGATTGCATATGAAGGGGGATACGGGGCGGAGGTTTATTTAGATAAGGTGCCATTGAGAGAAACAGATATGGAGCCATGGGAAATATGGGTTTCTGAAAGCCAGGAGAGGATGCTACTCGTTGTTAAGGAGGAAAATCTGGAAGAAGTGCTGAGAATATTTGAAAAATGGGATGTTGAGGCAGTTCCGATTGGAAAAGTTATTGAAGAGCCATTCATAAAGGTGTATTACAAGGGACAGCTTGTTGGAGAGCTTGACTTGTTATTCCAGATTGGTGCTGTGGAATATGCAAGAGAGTGGAAAAAGCCTGAAATAAAGGAGAAAGAAGATGTAGAATTTGAAATGCCTGATCTGCAGGAAGCATTGATGAAGATTTTGTCCTCGCCAAATGTTTGCAGCAGGGAATGGGTAATAAGGCAATATGATTTTGAGGTGAGGGGTGCGACGGTTTTAAAGCCACTTCATGGTGATATAGGAATGCAGAGCCATTCAGATGCTGCTGTTATTAAGCCTTTGGAGGAATCATGGAAAGGTATTGCGGTTACGGCAGATATTAATCCATACTATACAAGCCTTAACCCTTATTGGGGAACATGTGCCGCCGTGGATGAAGCATGCCGTAATCTCGCTGCCACTGGAGCAAGGGTGGATGCATTTGTTGATTGCCTCAATTTTGGCAATCCTGAAAAGCCAGAGAGAATGGGAGAATTTGTTGAGAGCATGAAAGCATTGCATGATATGGCTTCTGTGTTAAACATTCCTTTTGCATCAGGCAATGTAAGCTTCTACAATGAGAGCATGGCTGGAAGTGTGGCTCCTACACCAACCATAATGGCAGTTGGAATTGTGGAAGATGTAAGAAAGTGTGCAACCATCAATTTTAAAGAGGAGGGAAATCCAATTTATATAATCGGAGAGACAAAAAAAGAGATGGGAGGAAGCGAATACTATCAGTATCTTGGCATTAGTGCTGGCATAGTGCCGAGAAGTGATGCCCATTTACTTAAGGAAAGCATTGAAAAAGTTGTAAGGGCAATTGAAAATGGTGTAATAATTTCATGCCATGACATATCCAATGGCGGGTTAGGCGTTGCTCTGGCAGAAATGGTTATTGCTGGCAAAGGTGCGGAAGTTTGTCTATATTCACTGCCAGATTTGAGAACCGATTTTAAAATATTTTCAGAGAGCAACACAAGATGGGTGGCAGAAGTCAAAAAGGAAAAGGAGGAGGAGTTCAAACAAATTTTTGATGGACTGAAGATATACAGAATAGGGTATGTGAAAGGAGACGGGCTTATAATATATGATGGAGATGAAATGAACAAATATGTGGATTTGGACAAAGAGGAATTATATCAAGCATGGAACAGCAAGTTATGGGAAGAGATGGGGTAGACCTCTAAAATATATATAATGGACTAGCATTTTTATTGCATGAAACTTAAAATTATTATTGTTTGTCTCGCTGCCACAATGCTTTTAATGCCCTTACCATCTCATGGAAAAAATGAGGGAATAAATGGAATTCTTGATGAAATAACAGAAGAGCTACTCAGAGAATACATTCAAACGTTACAGGATTTTGGACCACGTGTTACAGAAAGCGATGCTTGCAGACAGGCTGCCGAATACATTGTTTCACAATTTGAGGAATATGGACTTATGGTTAGAGAAGATAACTGGACGTATCACGGCTACGAGGATATAAACATAGAGGCAACACTTCCGGGGCAGAACGAATCAAGTGATGAAATATACATTGTCTGTGCCCACTATGATAGTGTGCCAGGCTCGCCTGGAGCAGATGATAACGGCTCAGGAACAGCAGCTGTGCTGGCAGCAGCGAAGGTTTTGAGTAAATATAGATTTGAGCATACTATCCGCTTTGTTACTTTTTCTGGAGAAGAGCAGGGATTGCTTGGCTCGAGAGAATATGCAAAAGAAGCGCATGAAAATGGAGATAATATTGTTGCTGTTTTAAATGCAGATATGATTGGATATACAAGGACAAATGAGGGGAGAACGCGCGTGGTAATAGAAGAAACCGGACATTCCGCATGGATTACAAACCTTTCAATAAACATAAGCATGGAATATGCAGATGAGATTGGATTGCAAGTAGTTAGATGGCCTTCATATCCATACAGTGACCATGCATCATTCCTCGAGTATGGTTATGACGCTGTCTTCTTTTTTGAATATGAATTTAATGACTACTATCATTCTTCGGATGATACAATTGATAATATGGATTTGGATTATGCAGCGCGCGTTACAAAGCTAATTGTGGCGACGCTTGTTGAGCTTGCTGGTCTTGAGGAAGGAGATTATGAAAACCCTGTGGTTAAAATAGAAAAGCCTCAGGGGCATCTTTACATAAATAATAGAGAAGTTCTTCCTTTGCCATTTGGTGCGACAGTTGTAATTGGAGGAATAGAGATTGAGGCGTATGCCTTTGATAACGGAAGTGGAATAGACAGCGTGGAATTCTATATAGATGGGAAATTAAAGGCAGTTGATAGTGAGGCACCATATACATATGAGTGGGATGAGAGGGCCATGTTTTTACACGAGATAGAGGTGAAGGCATATGATAATGCAGGAAATGAGGAACATGACACAGTAAAGATATGGATATTCAATGTTTAAGCAGAGAGCTAGGAATTTAAAGTTTAAAAATTAAAAAGAGCCGATTTCGTTGGCTTATTCATGATTGTACAGATTTCTTTCTTCTTTGTTTTTATTCATCACCACAAGATTTTTAAACAATTGTTAATTTAGTTCCTATGAAGATAAAAGTGCTATTAGTGACTTTGCTGCTTTTATTCGCTTTTCCAGTATATGAGAGAAGCGACGGAAAAGTTACGGCAAGGCAGCAGCAGGGAGATATCATAAATGTGACTGTTGAGGAAGTATGGGAAATGCTGCAGAATGAAGAAGATGGAAAGCAAATTCCTGTCGATGTAAGAACTCCAGCTGAATATTTTGCTGAAAGGATTGCCACTCCTCATTTCTATGATAAGCCAATTTTGTATCCATTGCAATTAATAGAAATACCGATTTTTGCAAAAATTTTCATTATTTTATTCAATGGCAAAGAAGTAATTTTATATTGCAGAACGGCTCATCGTAGCTACATTGCTGCGCAAATTTTGATAGATGCAGGCTGGGAAGGCAAACTATACAATATGGTAGGAGGAATAACAGCTTGGAAGGCAGCAGGATTACCAACTGTAAAAGGATTTGGATTCGGAGGATAACCTAGTTAAATTTATATGCGGCATATCTTTCACCCCTAATGCCTGATTCGGAAAAAGACCTTATCAAAAATAAAATAGGCTTTGTCGCAGGCATATTCCTATTTTTCTTTTTCATTTTTATTCCTGGTATAGATGAATCAGTTAGAAAAGCGCTTGCGGTGTTATTCTTATGTGCAGTATGGTGGGGAACAGAAGCCATACCAATCTATGTTACTGCTTTATTTCCTGGCATCCTGTTGCCATTGCTTGATATCCTTCCTTTACAGGAGGCATTGAATCAGTATGCTCACCGGGTAATATTTCTCTTCTTTGGAGGTTTTTTGATTGCAAGGGCGATGATTAAATGGGGCTTAGATAAAAGGATTGCCATCATTATTCTTTCAAAAGGAGGTAAAAATTCGAATATTTTAATTCTTTATTTCATGATTGTAACTGCATTTCTTTCCGCTTTTATATCAAATACAGCCACGACAGCCATGATGCTGCCCATTGGTATGGCTCTTCTGCTGAACATAAAAATTGAGGAAAAAACAAATTATGGCCGTGTATTAATGCTTGCCATTGCATATGCTGCCACCATAGGAGGAATGGCAACACTTATTGGCACACCTCCCAATGCAATATTTGCAGGTTTCTCAGAAAGTTTGCTAGGAAAAGAAATAACATTTTTTGAATGGCTTAAAATTGGCTTACCTTTTTCCATAATAATGCTGCCTCTGACATGGCAGTTTTTACTTCGAAGATATAAGCCAGAAATTGTGGAGATTAAAGAAAAAGGAGTAATTGAAGAAGAAAAAATAAAGCTTGGCAAGCTTAAGAGAGAAGAAAAGATAACAATATTTGTTTTTATTATGGTTGCATTGTTATGGATAACTAGACCTTTCTGGAGCATAATTCCTGTTGCTTTCTTGGAGGAAATGCAAACAAAGCTTGATGATGCTCTCATTGCTATGATCGGCGCTTTGCTCCTATTCATAATACCTGCTGACATTAAAAAATGGAAATTTACCCTTACTTGGAAAGATGTGAGCGAGATACCATTTGGCATACTCATTCTTTTTGGTGGTGGATTATGTCTG
Source organism: archaeon (assembly GCA_024275755.1). GTDB lineage: Archaea > Thermoplasmatota > E2 > UBA202 > JdFR-43 > JdFR-43. Next base: position 9,434 of record JAJRYN010000112.1, read on the forward strand.
GGAAAGGGCTTATTTGAATCGGGTGCGGCAGAATGGATTGCAGATAGTATTCCATTGTCGGCATCGCTGCATCCAATTTTTATCATTTTTATTATTGCAGTAATAACATCATTTCTTACAGAGATTGCATCTAATACAGCAATAGCAAATATGATGATGCCTATTTTAATTGCTATCTCAAAGACTATAGACATCTCTCCATATACCCTGCTAATTCCCGCTACTTTATCCTGCTCCCTTGCTTTCATGTTACCAATATCAACCCCTCCAAACGCAATCGTTTATTCTTCTGGCTACATCAGAATGTCTGACATGATAAGAACAGGTTTCTTGCTACATATGGTAGGGCTCATAGTTATTACTTTGGTGAGTTATTTTCTTACAGGAAAAATTCTGAATATATTTCCTGTTTAACTATGGCAATGGGCCAGCGTCTTCAAAGCCCTGTCTTTGTCCTGTGCCAGCTTTCTTTGTTAGCTCTTCGGGGTTAAAAAGCAGAGCAATAACATTTAATGCATGTTCCCTCGTTCTTTTATCTGCCAGCCATTTCAACTCTTTTTCATCTTTTGCTTCATCTTCATGAACAAAAACTTCTATGATGTGCCTGTTGGTGAGCAGCTGCACCGCTATTAAGCCCAATGATGCTTCATGGGCGCATTGCTTATCTATTGCCTCTTTTCCAGGCATTCCCAAAGCCATTACAATATCACATTTCTTTTCTTCTATAAGCTTCTTTGCTGCAACTGGCAAGTCCTTTATGCCAGGGACAGTATATCTTTCTATTTTAACATTGGTAGCATTTTTCTTTATTTCATCTATGGCTGCTTTAGCCATATCATATCTTGCAAATGTGGTATCAGCTATGCCTATTTTCTTCATTTTTATACAGCTCCTTCATACTTCTTATCTTTTCAATTATTTTGCGAGTTTTATTCAAGTCGCCATCATATTTTCCACATCTCACAATCTTTGCTTTTATGCCTCGCTTTTTCAGCATTTCTTCTAGTCCTTCAAAGTGCTGATCATATCCCAAAGCAATAACATCCGGTTTTATTTCCTCTACAATTCTCAAAAAATCATCTTCATAACCTATGACAGCTTTATCAACTGGTTTTAGCGCCTCAACTAGCTTACGCCTTTCCTCAGCTGGCATAATGGGTTCATGTTTTTTCTTCCTTACAGTTTCATCACAAGCAACAACAACAATAAGCTCATCTCCATATTTTTTTGCCTCTTCCAAATAATGCAAATGGCCAATATGAATCAAATCAAATACCCCAGATGCCATCACTCTTGCCATTCCTTCCACGCCTCTACAATTTCATATCCTTCCAGAAATATAAATCCATTTTCCTCCGCATACTTCATTGCATCTTTTTTCTTTAAACTTTCCCCTATATCAAGCATTTCACATCCAGCCATTACAGGGGTTATTCCCGCCATTTCTGCCAGAGCAACGCCTAGTTCTGTATGGCCCTGCCTTTCATTCAATAATTGCTTGGTTGCAATGCAGATTGGCACATGCCCAGGGCTGCGGAAGCGCTGTCCAAAAATACGCTGCGCTTCCACATCTCCCAGATCCTTGATTTCCTTTGCAAGTTTTGCGAATTCTGAAATTGTTAATGCTCTGTCAACATCTCTGATGCCTGTAAATGTTTGCCTGTGATTGATCGTAAGTGAGAAAGATGATTTTGTATCGTAAGGAATATCATTTGGTATAAGTTCCTTAAATACAGGCCATTTATTGGAACACTTATATATTATATCCGCCAGATAAGGCAGGCCCAGCTTTTCCGCTAAATCATATTTTAACATTATGAAAATGAGTCCTCCACCATCTTTTCTCATTCTATATATTGATTCAGCTTTAACGTGCTCTGCGGCAATAAAAAAATCTGTTTCTTCCTCTCTCCCATCGGCATCATAAACCAAAACAAAATTGCCCTTTCTTAATTCCTCAAGAGCTTCCTCAACTTGCCTTTTCATTTTCAATTTTCTTTCTATCTTCCATTATCCTTGCTATATATCCTGCTATTCTATTCCTCATATTCTTTGTAGAGATACTCGTGAGCCTTTCAACTAATATCTTGTTCTTTTCAAAGTCGTCCGTAAACTCATCTGGAAACTTTTGAACAAGTTCCTTTGCTATTCTTTTGATAAACGCTGGTTTCACATTTCCCAAGGAATCACCTTGCATGAAATATATTTTTAATATAAAAATGTTTTACTGCCCTCAATAACTGCAAATATCCTGAAATTGATGAAGAAAAACGAATAGGTCGTCCTCTTTGACCCTATACAAATTATGAAGGAAAAATTTTATGAGCTGGAATAAATGATTGGCCAACATTTCGTATAGTGCTTTATTCTTTATTTCGTTAATGTATAATTCATGACTGAATCAGAAATAATTTAGAGCACCTCTTGCATCCGATAGATATATAAACTTATTTGCATAATAAATTTTGGAGGCAAAAAAATGTTGAGAAAGGGGATATTAGGTATAGGTACTGTGTTTGTAGTTGTGGCAATGCTACTTGCTACCTCTATACACGCAGAGAATACAGCTACAGTCCCAAGAAAAACAATTGTAATAACTCCTTCGGAAACTTTAATAACCGGCGATAGCCTTGTTGCTGGAAGCGAACTGGATGAAAAGAAACCAGTGATTGAAACAGACAAAAATGGCAACCTGCTGGTGGCTTACACGCTGGAAAGGGGAGTCTTTGATACAGATATTTTAATAAGTACATCAACAAATGGCGGCGAGACATGGAATAGCGTTACTCCACCATGGGGCGAGGAGTTGGAAGGACGCCAGGACAACGCAGAATTGTGTTTCGATCCTAATGTGAATGTGTTACTCGGAACATTCGCGGACGAGGCATATCCAGCTTTGATGATATTCAAAGTGGATGATGTCTCAGATTTGGGCACATATGAATACAATGGATGGGGCGGTCCAGATGAACTAGTAGACGCTGGAATTACATATACAACACTTGAGGACGGAACAGAGCTTATTGTTACAATGGGTACTGGCTCGGTGAGCCCGTTTGAGAGCACTTGTGTATGGGGATACATGTCTGTTGATCCATTTGAATTCTATGGCGGATATTATTACTATGATGCCCAGTCTGTCATTGGAGAATATACAGATGCAAGAGAAATAAAAGGATTCACCTTTGGAGAGAGAACATATGGTTTCATCTTCTATGCCCTCGTCGGTGAAACAGGAAAATATGGCATAGGAATAAAGTGGACATTGTACGAAAATGAACCAGATTTGGAATATGTAGCAAATCAATTCTGGCTGGAAGATGGAAGCGGTGATTATCATGTAATAGCTCCAGATGTCGCAACTTCTGGAAATAGCATATATGTGGTGTACTGCACAGATGAAAACATTTACGGCAATTACGGCGTTTACATGAAATATACAACAGATGGTGGACAGACATGGAATAGAGTTACAGTAGTAGATGATCCAACAGCAGATGATTTATATCCAGCAATATATGCTGCAGGAAATACACTATATGTTGTCTATGCTAAAGGCGGTAACCTTTATCTAGTAAAATCAACAGATGGTGGACAGACATGGAGTGAACCAGAACAGGTAAATGAAGTTGATGGAACAGTTTCCATGGAAGAACATACTGCAGACATATGCAGCAGAGGTATTGTATGGGTGGATACAAGAAATGGAAACAAGGATATTTATTTCGCACCATTGCCAGCACCAATAATAACAATAAGCATTTCAGGAGGATTTGGAGTCAAGGCAACAATAAGCAATGAAGGAACAGAAGCGGCAGAGAACTTAGATTGGAGCGTTGATTTATCTGGTGCAGTATTTATAGGCAAACATTCAGAAGGAACCATCGATACACTAAATCCAGGAGAAAGCGTAACAGTGGGACCAGGCTTAGTATTTGGAATAGGGCCAACAACAATAACAGTAAATGCAGGAGGAGTAACA
>JAJRYN010000113.1 GCA_024275755.1 archaeon
GGGTGAGTATATGAATATAAAAGATTTGCCAGAAGAGGATTATTTTACACCAGGCCACACAGCATGTGCTGGGTGCGCTGCCCCAGCAATAGTAAGAAATATGATGAAAATATTTGGCAGAGATACCATCGTTTATACTCCTGCAAACTGTTTGCTTGTATTTAGCGGCACATATCCACATCTTGCATGGAAAGTACCATATTTGCATGAGGCATTTGAAAATACTGGAGCGTGCATTTCCGGCGTAGCAAGAGCTTATAAGAGAAAAGGAAGAAAAGTTCTTGTTGTTGGAATTGCTGGAGATGGAGGAACATATGATATTGGCATACAAGCTTTATCAGGAGCAGCAGAAAGGAATGAAGATGTAATATATGTATGCTATGATAACGAAGCTTACATGAATACAGGTATACAGCGTAGCGGAGCTACACCATATGGAGCTTCAACAACCACAACGCCTGCTGGCAAAAAAATTGCGGGTAAACTTGAACATAAAAAGGATATGGCAGAGATTATGAGGGCTCATGAAGTTCCTTATGTTGCAACGCTAAGCATTTCCCATCCAAAAGATTTTCTTGAAAAGGTAAAGAAAGCAAAGGAAATAGAAGGTTTCCGCTACTTGCATGTTTTGTCACCTTGTCCAACTGGATGGAGATTTGACCCGGCAAAAAGCATAGAAATGGCAAGAAAGGCTGTTGATTCAGGCATGTGGACTTTATATGAAGCCGAATATGGAGAGATTACAAATATATACAAGCCGAAAAAGAAAATACCAGTGGAAGAATACATAAAAGGACAGGGAAGATTCCGCCACTTTACACCTGAAATGATTGCGGAATTGCAGAAATGGGTTGATAAAAAATGGGAACGCCTTTACGGCGAGAAGCCTTAACTCCTTCCTCTTTTTTAAATTTTTAGATTCCGATATATTTTGCATACAGTGATTTTGCTGTAGAGGCATCACCTACGCCTTTAATTATTGTTCTGCCATCTTCAAATACTATAAACTCATGCTCTTCCACTTTAAAACGGAGCATGTACTCATTGTAAGTGATTTCATCCACTACATTCTTTAATTTATTGTATAAATCCCCAAAAGAAATTTTTGATTTTATACCCGGGTTTATCTGCACAGCTTTTCTACCGCACAATACAGTAACATTGGCCTGCTTTTTTGCATCCAAAAACTCAAAAATTTTTTTGCCACAAGTAATGCAATCTGCCTGCTTCTCCACCTTTATTGATGTCCATGTTGCCCTCCATACATCAACATGGATTGCTTCTTTCCTGGCTTCTCTGCCAGCAAGTATTTTTATTGCTTCTGTTGCCTGCAAAGATGCTATAATATTTACAGCAGTGTTTAAAACGCCGGCAGTATCGCACGTTGGCAATGCGCCAGGAGGAGGTATCTTCTGTATCAAGCATCTAAGGCATGCTGTCTTTCCTGGCAAAATATTCATTGTCATGCCTTCTGTTGCAATAACTGCGCCATAAATCCATGGTATATTATGCTTAATGCATGCATCATTTATTAAAAAGCGCGTCTCCATATTATCCACGCCGTCTAAAACTAAATCAACGCCTTTAATTATTTCTTCAATATTTGATGGATTTATGTCAGCAATAACTGGTTTAACTTCAATTTCTGAATTTATTTTTTTCAATTTCTCTGCTGCAGCAACAGCTTTTGGCAATCTTTTTTCCACATCTTCTTCATCAAATAAGATTTGGCGATGCAAGTTATCCAGCTCTACATAATCTCTATCAACTATCTTTATTTTTCCTACCCCTGCTCTAGCAAGGCTGCTGGCTATTACGCTTCCTAAAGCCCCACAACCAATTATAGCTATGCTTGAGTCAAGCAATTTTTTCTGCCCTTCCTTACCTACTTCGTTCAGCCACAATACGACCATCAAAACCACCTGAGTGATGCGTAAAGTTTGAAACTTAAAAGATTTTTGTCGAATAGTGTAGGAATGGGGTATCCCGAACATGGTATCCCCCGGAAGCA
>JAJRYN010000114.1 GCA_024275755.1 archaeon
AGAGTTGAATGAAGGGCACCTCTAACTTTAAAATGAAAGGGTTTTATCGAATAAGATAAACCAAAAAATGTTGAAATTATAACAAAGATAAAGAGCCACATATTCGAGATTTGTAATGAAATATGGAAAGATAATATGAAAGAGATTGCTAAATGAACTATAATTATTACTTTTAGTGTATCCTTTCCTAATTCATTCACAGCTGATGCAACATATTTCTTAAATTTTTCATCTACTTCTACATCTTCTAAAGCATTTATTAAAAATCCGCTCCAGTAAAGAAGGAAAAACACAATCAATGCTTCCAATATTGGCAAATTAATCAAGAACTTACCTGATAAAAGGAAAGGAATAATTACACCCAATATTTCTGCAGGCAGATATTCTATTCTGCATGCCCTTAAGTACGCCGATATTTTATGCATCGATAGTTTAGATATCCATGAGTATTTAATAGTTCTTTAAATGAGTATTTAACAATCTTGTGTTGGATTTAAGTAAAGTTTTCTTTAATTTTTTTAAATTTCTTTGATGAATGAGATAAAAGAAGTAAGTTCAACATCTTTTTATGAGCCATTCATATATTGCAGGATATACTTCTTCGTTTGCCTTCTTTCCCAAATTCAAGTCAATATGGCCGTAATTGGCAGAATAACCATTTTCCACCGAAAATTCAATATATTTTTTGTCCTTGCTGCCAACGTTTTCAAAAGCATATTTTATTTCTTGTGGAGGGGCTGTTTTATCGCCTCCTCCTGCTATAGTAAGGAGGGGTGATGTGAATTTTCGGAGGTTATGTTTATAACTGTAGGGGGCAAAATAGCGACGTATGAATGGAAAGCGGTAGAATATATCATAGAGCCATGGATTTTTTGGGTAACGGCAAAAGTCATGATATTTTATGAATATGGCAAAATGGGAGAAAACCTTTGATGCAATGGTGTTATCCAAGCTTTTTTCAAAATATTCTTTGAGTATTTGCTTGTATATATTTTTCTCATTAGCCATCAGATGTTTCAATTTATCGAGCATTCCGACTCTTTCTATTACTTTTAGCCATCTTACAGGAATTGATATTCTTCTTGGATAGAGATGTTTTGCTATCGATCTGAAAAAGGAGGGCCATTCTTTGCTGGCCACATAATCAAATGCAGCTGGTGAGCCAATGGTGACAACACCTTTCAGATGATGTTTTCCTTCTCCTTCACCATAAGCATAGGCAATCATTCCTCCCATGCTTTTGCCCACCCAGAAAACTTTTGGATGGCGTTTTTTCTCCTTATAATATGTATTGCGAACAAAATCGATTATTGAAGGCATATCTTTATTTATATAATCATCAACACACCACCTATATTTTTCAGGATGCCTGAGAGGGCTGAATGTTTGACTTCCATTTCTGCCTCTTAACTCAGCTACCCATACATCGAATTTTACTCCTCCATTTCCCCCTTCATAGAGATAAGCTGCAAGACTATATTTTTCCCATTTTTTACTCCCTTCTCTGCCAAAATCCACACAGGAAGCATTACCCCCCAGCCCATGGCATAAAATTACAGGATATTTTGCAACCTTGCCAGATGGCTTATACCTTTTCAAAGCAAGTTGCCAGTTATCAGGCGTGGAGGCATATAAGGCATTTTTAATCATGATGAGAAACATTGCTTTATTCTTATATTTTTAGAAATTTTTATTTTGAAAAATGAAGCGATGGTATCTCAGGTGTATCATATTTCAATAGCATGATCATTCCTTTCTTTTATTCATATACTTTAACCAGAAACTTTGCTATTTCCTCCGCTATTCCCTCCCAATTATCAAAAATCCAGTGACAACCATCTTTGACAACAAATTCAGCATTGTATTTTTTTGCAATTTTTTCAACCATGCTAGGGGGAGAAGCTTTATCATTTTTTGTTGCTATGAAGAGCAGTGGGCACCTTATTTTTTTCTCATCCACCGCAATTTTTCCTGTTGCAAGCTCATATGCAACTTTTGCTGCTTCTGGTTCTATCTTATCCCAAATTTTCTCTATTTTTTCTTTGTCAATGCAGTTGGCAACGAAATTCTGCACAAACTTTATATCTGGTTTAACTGGCTTATTCATGATTATTCTGGGCAAAAATCTCAGCGAATGAAGTTTCATGGTGAGATTGCTATGTTCTATTCCTTTAGGGGGAGCAGAACATATGGCAACACCTCCTTTAATCCTTTTCTGCTCTGCCATCTTCTGCACTATTAGCCCGCCCATTGAATGCCCAATAAGCACATCCTCCTTGCCAACTATAGAAGCAACCTTATCAACATAATCCATAAAGCATACATGCCTCAGATCAAACCCTTCTTTCAAATTCACTGCCTTGCATTCATAATTCCTTGCCTTAAAATATTCAATAAAATTTTTCCATATGCTGCCATTACACCACATTCCATGAATAAATACGAGCATGATAATAAATGGCAAGAAAAATAAAAGGCTAACTGTGGCAAATTTCTTTTATTTCATCTCTTCTTATATCCCTATGTTTTCTGGAGCTGGTAAATAATTAGAGCTTAGGATGCCATTGTTGCTACCCTGCTTTCACTCCATTCAATCATTTTTTCAATAAAGATAGCCATAATTATAACAAAGATGATAGTTAAAGATAGCCGTAATAACACGAATTGTGGCCCAAGAAATTGAAGTTCCACCATTTCCTGTGGTATTTTTATGCATGCCCAAGCGGATAAGAAAACGATAATGTTAGATATTTTAGCGCCTTTTTTAAGTAAGGCAGCAGCCATCGGAAAGGCAATATATAATGGGCCTGTTGGTAATGCACCAAGAATTATAGCAAGGATAATACCCTTTATTCCAGATGCTTTTCCAAGATATTTTACAACTGTTTCTTTTGATACCCATACTGCAAAAAGACCTAATAATATCATGACAGCAGGAAGAATCAACACCATTTCCATGGAATAATCCCACAATGTATTGGTTACTGGCTCCTTTCTATCTGGAAAAATTGATAGAAGAACTATGGCGATTATCGAAATTACCCCTAACAAGATCCAATCTCGTATCATTCCCCTTTTTTGTTTTTCTTTTAAGTTCTTCTTTATAGGACCGCCCCCATAATCAAGGCAATGATAATCGCAATGACAAAGCTTATCCCGTTTCGGAGAATTGCCATCTTCTTTCCGAGCTCTTTTATTTCTAGAGGCAAAGTGATCGTCCCAATCATTGTTAATGTAGTGATAAAGGCGGCTACTGCACTAACGGATGCCCCTTCTTCTAGGAGAGAAGCAGCTAAAGGAAAGGATAACAAAGCCGGAATATGTAACACTGCGCCCACTACTCCTACAAGTAATATGCCTGTCATTCCAGATTGCTCGCCTACAAATCTTGATATTTGATTGGGTGGCACAAATCCAAGAAGTAAACCAATGATAGTTATAATTATGAAAACCATAGGAAGCATTCTAATGAAAGATTTTCCGGCTATTTTGAGTGATTTTATTGCTTTTTCTCCGTCTTTAGCAAATGCTATCAAAAGACCAATTACAGCTATAATATTGATAATGACTGTAGTAACATTCATTTAATCACCCTCTTCTGCTTCTAACAAATCAATTACGATTTTCTTCGTTTTTAATTTCCATACTTTTTCTGGTGCGCCACCTCTCTCAATATATTCAGCAATTTCTATGATGCCAGCATTTTTAAGCTCTGATAGGTGATAATATAATCCTGATTTTGTAAGTTTTTCACCTTTTTTGAGTAAATAGTTATAAATTTCTTCTGTACTCTTTTTTCCGTTTCCGATATATTCAATAATTAACCATCTGGTGCGAAAACGGAGAGCCCTTAAACAATTACGGATTTTGAACCACTTTGGAGGAACGCCCTTTGGTGGTCTGCAACAGAGAGAATTTTCACACATGATGTTTACCACCTTTCTTGAACAAAATTTTCAATTCAGAAAGGAGCATTTTGTAATTTAAGACAAGATGAATAGTGACCAATACTATTATCAAAAAACCAGCAACAGTATGAAGCGTTGTAGATCTTCCTTTTGAAAATAAAAAGAGTTTTACACCTCTTAACTTAACCACCAATTGCTTTTTATTCTTCATGGAAATCACCATAATATTACAGTATTATACTATAATATTATAGCGGTATATAAAAATTTGGATTTAAAAAACAGATACGTAGAATAGGAGAGAAAAGGATGCAAGCAGGTAAAATCGTGGAAAACCTAAGAATTATATATCCACCATGGAGAAAGGAAAATGAAAAAATTCTTGAGTGATTTCAATCCAGCTCATGAAACACTAGGCCAGTGAGCAGCTTCGGATCGAACCATGTTGACTTTGGAGGCATATTTTTGTTGGCATCAGCAACAGCCTCAAGTTCTTCAATGCTTGTTGGATGAAGATAAAAGACAGCTGCATTGCCTTTTTCATCAACAAGCTTTTCATATTCTTTCCTGCTTACTTTGCCCCCTACGAAGAAAATATTCGGGTCTTTCCTCACATCTTTTATGCCAAGAATAGGCTCAAGCACCTTGTTTTGCAGAATACTCACGTCTAGGCTTTCCACTATGCCATCCGGAATTTCTTTTGGCAAAAGCCTCCACCACTTGCCTTTGTAATACATCTGTATTTCATGCTTCTTCGGCTCTTCAATAACATTCATCTCCTCAACATGAAACTTCTTTTTCAATTCATCAATGAAATCCTCCTTTTCTATTTTCCTTATAACTCTGTTGTAAGGCAGTATGCGAACCTCATCATCGCTCGCTGCAAAAATCATCACATATTTAGCCTCGCCATCGCCATGTTTTTTCCAGTAGTGCCATGCTGCTGCAATGCGATGATGGCCATCAGCAATGTAAAGATGGACTGGCTTGAAAACACCTTTTATTTTTTGAATTATGGCTTCATCGCTTATTTTCCATAGCCTGTGGCGATAGCCGTATTTTTGGAAATCAACTATAGGTTGCCCTTTCATTACCTCATCCATTATTGTCTTTATCTCATCATTTTTTCTGAAAATTGTCCACACCAGGCCAGTGTTGGCTTTTGTAGCTTCAATATGCTTTATTCTGTCCTGCAAAGGTTTTTCTCTTGTTTCTTCATGTTTTTTTATCTTGCCTTCTTCATAATCCTGCAGGGAGACACACAAAATGAAGCCACGCTGCCTGAATTCCTCATTTCCTTCCTCATATAAATAAATGGAAGGCTCATCTTTTACCATTTTCTGGCGGAATTTTTCAAAGGCAGTCTTTGCATTTTCATATTTATCTCCATTTTCTTCTGGCAAAATTATATGAATAACTGAATCTGGATTTTTTCTTAGCTCTTCAGCCTCTTCCTCACTTATAACGTCGTAAGGCTTTGTACAAAATGTCGCTGGATCGGGATGACGTAATCCCTCAAATTCCTTTACCTCCACCATAAAATGGCATGGAAATGGTATATAAAAAAATAGTGCTTGCTTCACCATCCTCATTTCGTGGAAATTATCTCAGATAGCAGAGTATGAGAATAAAAGCAACGGCATACTTTCTTTCATTTGTTTGCTGTACCAATGCTAAAAAAATTTTTATAGGCGGCAGAGATAAGGAAAAAGGAGGTGTTAAAATAGAAGAACTACTGTTGTTTTCATCGATAGTGATAGCAGGCCTCTCGTTTTTGCTATTTTTCATATCTGCAGTGTCATTCAAAAGGATAAGGGAAATCAAACTACTTTTTATATCCATAGCGTTGCTGCTTTTTTTCCTTAAAAGCATTATAGCAATAGTGGAAAAGCTAGCAAATCCACTTATATTCATTGACCTAATTATTATAGTGATGCTTTATCTGGCAGCTGCAAGAAAATGAAGGAAGATCATCTTGCATTAGAAACAAGAAAAAAAATTTATGATTTGATTTCCAAATCACCAGGACTTCATAAAAGAGAGATTGCCAGAGAGCTCAACATGTCATTGAGCACCATCGATTATCATCTCCACTACTTGGAAAAAAGAGCAATAGTCGTTGCAAAAATGGATGGTAAATACAAAAGATATTTTATTGCTGAAAAAACAGAAGCTGAAGATAAAAGAATAATGCCCCTCCTCCGCCAGGAGACGCCAAGAAGAATTATAATTTTTCTGCTACAAAATCCAAAAGCAATCCATAAGGAGATATGCAAGCATGTGAAGAAAGCCCCTTCAACAGTCTCTTTCCATTTAAAAAAGTTGATAGAAGCGGGGATACTAGAGGAAATTTCCCTTGGAAAGGAGAAGGCATATGTTGTGAGAACTCCAGAAAAAATTGCTGATTTGCTGATCACTTACAGAAGCACATTTTTGGATAAAGCAGTAGATAAGTTTGTTGATGCATGGGCAGCCTTCGGAAAATAATTATTTTTTGAACATGTAGAATGACGCAAGCGCTATTACCAAAAAGCCCATTGCAATTGCTGCAATTTTTGCAAATACATTTTCAACAATAAATTCAATGCTGAGCTGATGGTCGCTGAAATGAGGGATTGTTACAAGCACAAACATTCCTTCATTTGAAGAAACTGGCGATAGAATATAGTATTCTGGTTCGATTCCATCATCATCAGGGTTTAGGATATCTTCAAAGTTGCTTGCCTGATTTATTCTTCTACCATCAAATTTTATTGTGAACTCATCTGAAATACAAACATTTTTTCCCAGATTTATTTTTATTATCTTTCCTCCGCTCCTGGCATCTACTGTGATATTTAAAATAATTTTTCCTCTGGAAAGTTTTGCAGGTGTAATAGTTACATTGCCAAAATAAGAAATACTATCCACTTTATCCTCGCTATAATCAACAATGGTTATTTCTCCTCCTATTGTTTTATTTTTAAAAGCATCTTCCATTTTTCTTTCTTCTTCGAAAGAGAAACTCACAAGCATTAAATCTCCATATGCTGTGATATTCTCTTCATTTGTAACTATTGTATTGTCACTCAGCAATGTTGCACTGAAGCTTTCTTTTTCCATTTTAATTATATTATCTTCCAATTTTGTAACATTATAACTGAAATCACTCACAACTATTTTATCGCATGTAACCCTAAGAAATCTTGTTG
>JAJRYN010000115.1 GCA_024275755.1 archaeon
ACTGCATAATGTTCTTTTAAAGAAAATATTTTCCTGTCATTTATATACACGCTTCCCAATCTTGGCTCCGCAAATCTTACTCTAACACTAAAACGCGTATCAGCAATTTTTGCTGTTGTTGCAACAATCAGCTTGCAGACTTTTGTTAAATAACTTATGTTAACATGCTCTATGGTGTCATCTGAGGTATGCATATTTTTATTGAATTCATACTCAACAAAAAATATTGCTTCATAACCATAATTTACGAAGGATTGATGATCACTTCCTCCAAAATTTGCATGTCTGTATAACTCCAATGATATTTTATCGCTATATGTATTGCATATTTCCTCTGCAACATCAGAAAGCCATATGGAAGCTTCATTGGTTAAGGTTCTTATCAGACTTCCTGCTTCTTTGCTTGTAGCGTGGCCCACTGTATCAACATTAATATTTGCTATTATGTCTTCTCCCCTATCATATAAGTACCTGACATAAGAACTGCTCCCTAGGCTTCCCTGTTCTTCTCCAGAAAAAGCAACAAACTTTATTGTATGATAGAATTCATATTTGCTTAGTATTTTGGCAGCCATTAGAAGACATGCAATGCCTGAGCCGTCATCATCTGCTCCTGGAGAGCCTGGATAGCTGTCGTAATGGGCAGTTAATATGATGGAAGAATTTGTCTCTCCTCTTAAAACAGCAACAACATTTTTCCCCTCATATTTGCCGCTGTTCCATTCATAATATTTTGTATCCAATCCCATGCTGCTGAACTCATTATAAATATATTCTGCCACTTTCTGACATGCTTCACTGCCTGTAGGATGTGTACCGAAATTCTGTATTGTTTCGATATAGTTAAAAAGTATGTTACCATCCACTGCATCTATTATCTCCTCAATTTTATTCTCTTCTCCAAAACCAACAAAAGCAGGAATAATGAAAAATGTTACCATTGTCATGCAAAGAAGTTTTTTCATGAAATCTTATGACAAAAGAAAATAAAAAAGTAACGAAAGAAAATAAAAAGGAGGAGAGTTTAGCCAAACAGTGCTCCTAGTCCTGCTGCTACTTCTTCCTCGCTGACTTCTTCTTTCTCTTCTTCCTTCTTCTTTTCTTCTTTCTTTTCCTCTGCTTTTTCTTCTGCTGCCGCTGGTGCCGCCGCTGCTGCAACTGGCATTGTTGCTGCCTTGGAGATGACTTCCTCAATGTTTACTCCTTCAAGTGACGCAGTCAGTGCCTTTATTTTTGCTTCATCTACTTCAATACCTGCAGCTTCGAGCACCTTCTTCAAATTCTCTTCGTTTATTTCTTTTCCAGCAGCGTGAAGTAGCATGGCGCCATATACATATTCCATTTTTTCAACCTCCTATTTTACCTTCCAATGCTTTAGCATGTAAATATGCTCTCCTTATAAATTCTTCTATCGTTTCCTTCGTATATATATTGCATTCTGTTGCAAGCATATAAGCATTTCTGTATGCTTTCTGGAGTAGAAATTCTACTGTCTCTTTTGTTGGATATCCTATTTCGATAGCTAATGTGAATGCTTTGCTTGCTGCATCCTGTATGTCAGCCATAAGCTTGTCCATATCAACTGCCAGAACATCTGGCGTGAAAATTATTCCATCCTCAAATAACGCATGAACTTTAAGCCCGATTTCTATTGGCTTTATTTCTAGTCTGTTCAATATTTTAGCCAATTCTGGAGAAATTTTTTCTCCTTTTTTAACTAGTGTTACATCCTTTTCTATTACAACCTTTCCTTCTCTTATAGCAGCTGGAATTCCTGCCTTCTGCAATTCTCCTACAATAGGCCCTGGCTTGAATGGAGTATCTCCTTTTTTGATGACTATATCTTCTGGAGCTATTTCCCCTCCTTTTGCAGGGGCTTTCATTCGCAGTTTTTCAAGCTCTCTGTATAACTTGAATGGGTTCATGTTCGCTGCTATAATGCCTACTTCTCCATCAATATATTTCTTCAATTCTTTTGTTCCATTATCTAAAGCCCTTTCAATCAGTGAATTTTTTGAAACTCTAAGCACCATTTTGCCCCTAAGCTTTGCCCTCATCTCCTGCATTTGAGGAGCAGGAATACCTCTTATGCCAACTATACCAACAACAGGATATGATTGTATTATTTTTTTAAGTTCTTCTACTTCCTTAAATTTCCACTGAGCAGGCATTAAATCACCCTCACAGCTGTACCCATTGTCGTTTTTATATAGGCAGAGCGAATATTCATTCTCCCTCTCTCGAGTTTGCTCTCTATTCTATGCAAAACAGCCTCAACATTCTCAGCAATGTCTTCTGGCGGCATATCTTCCCTGCCAACCAAACAGTGGAACGTAGGCCTATCTTTAGATCTGATTCTGATGCTTTTCTTCAGTTTCTTAACCACTGCCTCTATATCAGCATCTGGTGGAATTGGCTTTGGCATTTTGCCTCTAGGCGCAAATACTTTACCCAAAGCTCTACCAATGGTAGGCATTAAAGGAGCTTCTGCAACAAAAAAGTCATATTCCTCAGCAAGCTTTTTCGCCTTTTTCTTGTCTTCAGCGAGCTCTTTAATCTGCTCCGGCGTTATAACGGCGTCCGCAACATTTTTGGCTTTGAATGCCAATTCGCCACTTGCAAAAACTGCAATCTTAGCTTCTTTTCCACGTCCTTTTGGTAGCTCTATTTCTTCGTCTATTCTGTTCTCCGGCTTTTTTAAGTCTACATCCTTCAGATTTACAACTAGATCAACGGATTGCACAAACTTTCTCTTTTTATTGTTTTCCTCAGCCAGTGCCTTTTCAACCGCTTCTAATATTTCTTTAGATGCCATATTGCTAAAAGGCAATAGCAATGGATTATATAAAGGTTATTTTTGGGATGATAAAGCATAGGATAGGCAGTTTTATTCTTCTTCTGATGAAACTTTTACTGTTGTCTTTATTCCGCCTCTAATATTAAAATCGCCTGTTACTTCTAAAAAGCGGGGTGAGAGAATTTTTTTCAAATCATCATATATCTTATTTGTTGCCTCTTCATGAGTCATGTATTTATCGCGATAAGAATTGAGATAGTGCTTTAAGGAGCGAAGTTCCACAATGTATTCATTGGGAATATATCTTATTTTTATAGTTGCAAAATCGGGATAGCCAGAGCGAGGACATAAACATGTAAATTCAGGAAAAGTAATTTCAACAACATAATTTTTTTCTTTGGCGGGATTTTCCCATACTTCCAGCTTCGCTTCCTTTATGGCTTTTTCCCCGTACTTCATTATAAAATTTCCTCCATCTCGAGCTTGTTTTCTCCTCTCAAATATATTATTGGAAGCTTGAGTTCCTTTGCCCTCCTCTTCAATTCTTTATCATTGGTTACAATGGCTGCATCCATTTTCAATGCTGTCTCAAGCACCCCATCATCTCCCCTGCTTTCTGTTTCCATCAAACGAAAACCTCGCTTCTTAATTATGCTCAAGCCAAGTTTAGCTGCTCTTCCTACTTCTCCTCCTTGCTCCGCCAGCTTCTCCATTTCCTCAACAACGGTTCTGGGAACAATTATTCTACACACACCCAAAAGCCTGCTCAATTCCTTTTCAATATTTATACCAAACTGATAAGGCAGCATCAAGGCATTTGTGTCCAAAACGACGGCCCTCATTTTATCTCCCCATATCCAACCAAGCGCCATCTTCCCATTATGTTACGGGATATGGCTATACGCTGCCCAACTTCAGCGCAAACTGGTATCTTCAGACTAACTTCCATATAGTCTTTCTTTATATGCTTTACTATTCCTACAGTTGTCGCAGTGCCAACGGTAAGCATTAAAGGCTCATTAAGGCGTATATCATCTATTTTCTTCTTTTCCTTTTCTCCAATAACCCTATCAAGCAAACTTATATCCATCTGAAGCTCATAAAATACCGGTGGCAACTTTCCTTCCTTGCCAACTACTTTGCCAGCGAGGGCATCAGCTTTTGTTAATGAGGGGTCCAGATAAGTGCCAACTCCTAATAAGCCACCTGGTCCTGCTTCTTTCACCATTTCTCCACCCGTTATTATAGATGAAATTTCTGTAAAAATTGGTTCATATCTTGCTTTGCCATGTTCTTCTATTTTCCTTCCAGGTCTTATTTCTATTTTGTCTCCTACTTTAAGCACCCCCTGTTTCAATGAGCCTCCTATAACTCCTCCTTTCAAATCCTTTGGCTTTGTTCCAGGCTTATTGATATCGAAGCTTCTTGCGGTATACATTAAAGGTGGTTTGCTTCTGTCTCTTTTAGGCGTTGGTATATATTCCTCTATCGCCATTATTAGCGTGTCTAAATTCACTTCGTGATGAGCAGAGATGGGTATAATTGGCGAGTTTTCTGCACATGTTCCCTCTATAAAATCTAAAATTTGCTCATAGTTCTTTATTGCTTCCTCCTTGCTCACCAAATCAATTTTATTCTGAACAATTACAATATTTTTTGCCCCCACAATATCTAAAGCCATCAAATGTTCCTCTGTTTGAGGCTGTGGGCATGGCTCATTAGCAGCTATAAGCAATAATGCTCCGTCCATAATTGCTGCTCCTGAAATAACAACTGCCATCAACGTCTCATGACCTGGGGCATCGACAAATGAAACTTTTCTGAGTATTTCTGTTGGCGAGCCGCAATGTGGACAGACAGGCTTTGTGGAATAGCATAATGGCTCGGGGCATTCTGAACATTTATAAAAAGTAGCGTCGGCATAACCAAGCTTTATTGATATACCTCTTTTTAATTCCTCAGAGTGTTCATCTGTCCATTTGCCTGTCAAAGCTTGAGTTAGTGTTGTCTTGCCATGGTCGACATGCCCTACCATTCCTATGTTTACCTCTGGCTGACTCATTTCTCTTCTTTCTCCTCAAGTTTGCCCGCTGCTTTTAATAACTCCTCTATTGGCTTTGCCCCCTTCTTTATTACCTTCATATTAATTTGGGAGATATTTAAACTTATTGTATTTCCGCAAACTGTTATGCGCTTTCTCACGCCTTTATCCTTTGGTTTGAATCCAGGGCTTCTCGCCGTCAAAATTCTTTTCCTCCCTATGCCTGGCACATCCTTGCGCATTACAAAGCCATCTTTATCTGTACCTCCTGTTATCTGCAGTTTATAGCCCGGCAATGAAACAAAGATACCATCTACCTCATCGCCTATTTTTTTGCCTACTAGCGAATTGGCATGATGGCCATCCACTACAATCTGCCAGCTTTTCGGGCCGTCACTTATTACCACTTTAAACTCTGCCATGTTAATCACTCCAGCAATAGAAACGATTTTTAATATTTTTGGTTAGTGCATGAGAAAGGATGAAATTGCTTGCGACTGCCAACTTTTAAAAAGATGCTTGAAATGAATTGGAGTAAAATAGCCAGCACATCCATTTTATTCATTTTTCATTCATATTCGATATGGAAAAGATTATTATTCAAAAAATGCATTTACATCATGCAAAAGAAAAAATTTCTGGCGGCAACAATTGCATTTTTTATTTTATCATTGCCTGTATATGGAAATGCTGGAGGAAAAGACACCATTTCATTAAAATATTCTTTTGAAAAGCCTTCGATATACCAATATGGAAATGAAACATATGTTGAAATGGACGGCTTACAAAATGCTGGCGACGGCGGCAAGCCGGTTGTGCCTGTTAAACCACTCTACATTTTACTTCCTCAGGGAAAGGATGTAGCTAAAATTGAAGTTATATGCAAAAATAAAGTTTACATTGGCTCTGGCTACGAACTTAAAATCGCAGATTATCCATCAATTTTAGGCAAGCCAAGCATGGATAAAGAAATACGTTTCAATCCTTCAAAGCCATTCCCTGTGAAAAATTATGAAATAGAAGGTGTTTACAGCAAAAGGGGCTTCAACATTCTGGTTATGAATATCTATCCCTTGCATTATATCGAAGAAACGGGAGAAATATACTATTTCAAAGATATTTCTGTAAAAATACATTTGAAGGAAGGAAAAATAAATCCTCTTTATAGAGGATTGCCAAGAGATAAAGCTGAGATTGCAAAAATTGTTGAGAACCCTGAGGCTATAACAAGTTATAAAAAAATGGTTGCCTTTCCTTCTTCTTCCATTGTTGATTCATCAGATGAATATCAATATGTGATAATAACGTCAAGAGATCTTGCAAATTCTTTTGGACAGAATACATTGAAGGACTTGGCTGAATTCAAAAGCATGTATAGCATGAATGCGACAATTGTAACGGTTGAAGATATAGAAAATGAAAAAGCCTACTGGAATTCCACACCCATTTTCAATGATACACAGGCAAAAATAAGGAATTTTATAAGAGATGTCTATCTAAACTGGCATACTGATTATGTTTTGCTTGCTGGCGATGCAAGCATTATACCACCTCGCACTATGTGGGTGGAAGGAGAATTTCACCAGTGGTATAGGGTACCATCTGATGTATACTATGCATGCCTAGATGGAAGTTACAATAGCGACAAAGATTGGAATTGGGGCGAACCGGATGATGGCGAAGATGGCAGAGATGTGGACTTAATGGCGGAGGTATATGTTGGAAGGGCAAGTATTGAAACAGTGGAAGAAATGAAAAATTTTGTGAAGAAAACGATACAATATGAAGACAGCTACGACGATTATGTGCCAAAAGTTCTGCTGGTTGGAGAAGATCTGGGATGGGGCGGAGATGCCAAATGGGGAGGAAATCATTTAGATCAGCTAATAGATGAATGTGATGATGGCGGCTATTATACCAAAGGGATTCCATCTGATAGATTTGATATAACAAAACTGTATGATAGGGAAAAATACTGGGATAAAAACGATTTAATTGAATTGCTGAATGATGACTTCCATATCGTCTGCCACATGGGACATTCAAATTATTTCTACAATATGCGTTTGAGTGTAGATGATGTTGCGTCTTTGAAAAATGATAAACCATTTTTTGGTTATTCTTCAGGCTGCATGGCCGGAGGGTTTGATCAGGAAGACTGCTTTGCAGAATATGTAACAGTAAAAACACAATATGGAGCATTCGCAGGAATATGGAATACAAGATATGGATGGGGAGCTGGACAGGATGAACCATATGACATTATAGATTATGGCTCACAAAGATTTGTGAGGGAATTCTGGGATGCCATTTTTGGAGAGAATATAAAGGAGCTGGGCAGAGCAAATCAGGATTCAAAGGAGGACAACATATGGAGAATAAATGAGCTTGTTATGAGATTCTGTTTTTATGAACTCACACTGTTTGGAGATCCATCTGCTATTCTCAAAGACGTTGATTTTAATGCCCCTCAAAAACCAGAAATGCCAAGTGGTGAAACAGATGGAAAAGTCAGGCAGAAATATACATATGAAAGCATGGCTGTAGATGAGGATGGCGATAAATTGTATTATATGTGGGATTTTGGAGACGAAACAAGCGTATGGCTAGGTCCTTACAAATCTGGAGAAAAAATAGTAACATCTCATTCATGGAACAGAAGAGGAAACTATGAAGTTAGAGTTAAAGCAAAGGATATTTATGGCAGAGAAAGCGAGTGGAGTGATCCTCTGCCAGTAAAAATGCCTTTGTATAGTGGCTTATATGAAAAAATATTTGATTTTCTATGGATGCTCGGCTTTTTCAGATTGAATCTATTTGATTCACTCTTTATGAGAAACTGAAAGCGAGAATTTACGGAAAAGCTAATAAACAAGTATGCTATTTATTATCATGATTAGAAAACTTGCTGTTGTATTTATTGCTTTTCTGGTGATTTTGCCAGTTGGAAATGTACTAAATCTTAGCATAAAGAATCATGAAAATGAGGATGGCAACATGGAGAAAGAAAACACTCATTTTCAGTTAAGGATTTCAAAATGGTCGGATTGGAACTGGAAAAATCAGATGGGATTTTATATCCATACAAAATATGATGGCATAGAGAAGGATACTCCCGTCCTTCAATCGATTTTTTCTGGAATAGATGTTGATAACGATCCTTCCACCGGCGTAAATGGAAAGGATGTTAAGGTTAGTATAATTGCTTTGCCATTAATTCAGCAAACAGATGTGGGCTTTGTTTTCACCCTTTCGCTGGCATTAAAAGTCATAAGGCTAGGAGATGAAATAAAAAATGGAGAATTTGAAATAACATTTGGAGGAAGTGTAACATTTAATGGGGTGCATCATTTCAAAATAGGATATTATTCTGCTGAAGGAGAAGAGATACCAAGAGAATTAAGAGAAGTTGTAACTATTGTGCCATACATATTCTATGATAGAGATCCAGAATTTTACATAAACATTGAACCAGTTTTTGATAATGGAAATGAAAATGTGTCTGCCATACTGGCTTATTCAAATGCTAACTTTGGAGAGCATACAATAATAATTGATTATTTCCCCGCATTGGATACAATGATAAAAGTTACCCCAAGCATAGGGATAAATAAATTTGGCTTTTCCATTGAAAGATATACAGATATTGAACAGACAATAAGAATGAGATATATCGGAGAAATGGCTATCAATTTAACAATAGAAGATATTCCTCAGGAAATGGCTTTTTCACTGAGCTTTGCAGAGAATTATTTTGAATACGAGGCAAGTGACGAATTCAATGCAAGTTTGATCATAGAATATAGAGAAATGGAATTTGTAATGAAAATAGAATATCTGCCACGCCATTTAATGGCGCAGTTTGATCCAGAAGGTTATTTCTACATAAATGTGGATGAGAGAAAAACAAAGTTTATTGTTGCGAATGCCTTGGAAAATCCAACAATGTATTTCTCGGTAACAAACCTAACTGGAGAATCAATTATAAGATGGAATATCGGGGGAGAAGGCTATTTAACTATAGATGGCTTTACAGGGCTACAGATAGAAATAAAATTTGAAATGGGAGAAGTGTATTTCAAAATTTATTCCATCCTCCAGACAGAACATTTTGAAATAAGCTGGAATCTCTCAATTCCTGGATATGTGTTCATAGATTCCAACAATGAATGGCTCAGCTTCTATTCATTCAACTTTACCATTGACGATGTATTTGGAATACTGATAGAAGCAAACTTTATCAGAGCAAATAATTACAGGGTTGAATGGCAAACATCCGTACCATTCTTCACTACAGATGGAGAATTTGATTTCGTAGGAAACATAACCTTTGCAATAATGCTCAATGGAACTTGGTATTACCTATTTAGTTAAATAACAACCCTCTTCCTTTTATCTTCTTATCCTCCGCAGGGTAGCAGCATTAATTACGGAAAATCTATTTTAATACTCTATATCTGCCTTTTCCAAGAAACTCTATAACTCCTTTATCTCTTAAAATTTGCAGCTGCTGCCTTATTTTTGGCCTAATGTGTTTATTCCTTGGATGCAATTTTTTCAACATTTCTTCAAAGCTGTATATCTCGCTAAGTGTAAATTCATCTTTTCCAAGGTTTCTTATACATGCGAGAATGTCAGTTAGCCATCCTTTTGAGGAAATGGATATTTCTTTGAAAAAGGAAAACCGTTTCCATGCTTCCCTAACATTTTCTTTGGGAAATATTACACCATTCATAATTAGATATATCCTCGCATCACTGGGTAATCTCCCCAAAAGGATATTGGAACCAATCCATCCAGCTCTTCTTGCACTCGGACTCAGTGGTTTTCTTTTTTCAATAATATCCGGAGAGATGAAATGTCTAGGAATGGCCATAAGATTCTGAACGGTCATGTTATTCCTGTTGTAATGCATGAAAACAAAATTTGGGATAGTGCCTTCCTTGATGGCTTTAATCTTGGGTTTGTAGGCAGAATTCGTGACTTTTCTACCAAATTTATGACTCATGCTTTTCATTTGATATCGTTCATCGCATCTGGGACAAATAAAATCAACAACTTTTTCATTGGATGGAGTGGGCTCTAAAAAATCTGACGAGCAAGCGGGACAATACATATTGTCCTCAAACCATTTTTCAGTAATTACTCGAACTCTTTGTGAGGGACTTTTGTAATTTTTTGCAATTTCTGGATTCAGTGCTATTTCCATTGCAGAACAAAACGGAACAGATAATTTGATCTTTTCGATATGTTATAAGTTAATTACAAAATGAT
>JAJRYN010000116.1 GCA_024275755.1 archaeon
AAAATATTTAATTTTCATTCAGGATTTGTATTTTCGTAAAAGAATCTTCTCCCATAAATTTTGCTTCCATTGGGATTTCTTAAAACCCCGGAAGGATTCTACCGCTGGGGTTTCTTATCTTTCTTAAATTCCTAAATTTAAACAGTTGTATTTTATGGATCTCACCGACTATACGGAAAACTGAAATCCTTACTGTTTCCCATTATTCTTTTTCCCCTGGAAGTCTATTAGAATAATAAACGATACTTTGCTCTATTCCAATATAAACAGATTGTAAGATTTTCTTACTTGCCCTATTTATTTGCTCCCATTGGGATTAATTCCCTATTATTCTGCTTCCACTGGAGGTTAGATCAGTTGTCAGATTTTGCTCTTCTATAAATTCAAAGTCACTGACTGAACACAGACTCCAGAGTCAAATTCATCCCATGGGTGTTCTTTCCTAATTATTAAACTTTTTCTACTTTTTGTCAGTTACTGTTTGCAAAGTTCACATTTTTTACCCAGTGACCATAGAACGCCATGCTCATTGGCGTGGCGAAGGGGCATGTATTTTTGCTCCGCAAAAATCATGACGCTTTGCCACGTCCAATGGAGCATTTTGTTATGCAGATTTTTACAGCCAAAACTTCCACCACCAGTTGAAATGCTTTTTGACTATCTTCATAGTTAGCCAATCAACAGCTTTCATTGTGCCGCCCCCAGAGCCTGCATTCATCATAATGGCAATAGCAAAGTTTGATTCGGGAACAATAATCGAGCGACAGAAAAAGGTTCCTGCTGAACCGTCAAATGCAGAAAACATCTTACCTCCTAAAACGCCATTTGCTATACCAAGTGAAAAACCTTTGTGGGCAAAGTTGATATATTCATATCCTTCACTGGATATGTAGTTATTTTCTCCTCTCAATCCTTTCAGATGAAGCTGTGTATATTTGGCATAATCTCTAGGAGATAAGCTCAAATCCCCTGCAGGTGTAAGCAAGTAAGGCAGCTTGTACTCATGCTCGGGCGGGAATACTTCGACCTTTTTCTTCGTGATCATGTGTCCCCACGGCTGATCTGAATTAAAGTTGTTTGGCCAGCCAATATAAACCGACATACCTAATTCATCGGTTAACATTTTTTTTACAAGGTTTTCGTAGTTTTTCCCGACCACCCTTTCAAGCATTGCTGAAGCCATCGTATAACTAGCATTGGAGTAGAGATGCTGAAATTTACCATTTTTTTGTTCTGTGGCTGGTGGTTGGTCAATGAGATATTTGATAAATTCTAATCTTGGATTAGGGTCGGACAATGCTATTTTTGGAAATTTTTCCTCACCTGAGGTAAATGGCTGTATTCCCGCCTCACACAAAAATAAGTCTTCAAGCGTAACATCCAGATACTCTTTTCTTGCTCCATCTTTTAGCTCTGGATAGACATCAAAGAACTTTGTATTCCATGTTATTTTCTTTTGCTCTACAAGCTTCTGTGCTATCAATGCGAGCACAGATTTTGAGCATGAACCAATATGGAAATAGTCATCAAGCGTGGCAAGCTCATTTTTATTTACTATTTTTGTTCCTTTTATCTCCTGTAATAATATTTTTTCAGAATCCATCACTGTTACAGCAATAGCGGGAACTTGGTATTTTTTTCTAGCTTCATCAATTATTTTAGACAAGTATTCTGGCGTTACGCGAGTATCTTGTGCGAATGCCACATCCTGAATACTCATTAGTGCTCCTACAATTATAAGATTACGCAGCAAAAATCTCATATCCTAATCTCTATGAGAAAATCAGCAAATTTTCTTCTGCATATCAAGTTTTGTGCTACGTCGTCAAATTTATAGATGTCGCCAAACAAATAAGACCACATCGCTCTTGCTAACGTTAAGATAAAGCAGGCTTTACAATTTGTCAAGTCTTATTTCACATATTTGC
>JAJRYN010000117.1 GCA_024275755.1 archaeon
TGAATATGAGGGCTTTAGTTAATAAAGTCCTTGAGATGTGTGAGAAAATTACAAGCTTAACGGGAGCTTGCAATAGATGTGGGAGATGCTGCAGACTACCTTTTCTTTTGCCAGAAGATAAAGCAAGGATTTGCAAGTATCTTGGCATATCAATTTCACATCTAGAAGAAAAATATTTATCGGAAAAGAATTTGCCATGCCCATTTTTTGAAAACAATCGCTGCAAAATATACTCTGTTCGTCCAATAGTGTGTAGAATCTATCCCTTTATGCTTTTACCTCATGGCTTATTTTTGATAGATATACATAAATGCGCTCTTGCCAGAAAAATCATGAAAATTTTCTTCAAAAGAAAGAGGAAAAAGAATATGCTATTGTAAAGATTCCCTTGATAAAACTTGAGGAATTTTATGGGTTAAAGAGCTTGCAGCAAAAGATTATTTAGATTGAGTGATTATATAGTGATAAAATGGCGCGTAAATCATGGCAGGAAAAGCTGGCTGATGACAAAGGTTTGCCAAGAGTTGAAAAAATAACCGATAAGATGAGCAAAAGATGGGGAAAGGGAACTTTTGTCATTCCAGCTCCAAGAGAAGTTGATGAAATCATGAAAAAAGTGCCAGAAGGCAAACTAATCACAATTAATCAAATAAGACAAATACTTGCAAAAAAACATAATGCAACAATAGCATGTCCAATTACTACAGGAATTTTTGCTTGGATAGCTGCTCATGCTGCAGAAGAGGCCAGAGCAAAAGGAAAGAAAGATATAACTCCATGGTGGAGAACATTAAAAACTGGAGGAATTTTAAATGAAAAATATCCTGGAGGGATAGAAAGGCAAAAAGAATTATTGGAAAAAGAAGGACATGAAATAATTCAGAAGGGTAAAAAATATGTTGTTGCTGATTTTGAAAAACATCTGATACAATTATAAAACGGAAAAGTCAAAAGCATATTTCTGCATTAACTTTAATGAAAAAGCCATATGTTGCACTTTTCATTGCCGTCGTATCTGTTTCATTTGCGGCAATATTCATTGTATCATGCCAGGCACCTCCTCTTTCCATAGCATTTTATCGTCTCTCTTTCACTACCCTC
Organism: archaeon; assembly: GCA_024275755.1. Taxonomy (GTDB): domain Archaea; phylum Thermoplasmatota; class E2; order UBA202; family JdFR-43; genus JdFR-43. The sequence goes on from JAJRYN010000117.1 coordinate 1,102, forward strand.
TTTCTCCTTCCATTTGTGTTATTTCATAAAAAAATAAGATATGAAATGCTGAATTTGTCTTCTTCCACCACACTAATAATGTTTGGTATAGGTATTATACTTGCATCGCATTTCGCCCTCTGGATTACCTCCTTGACAAAAACATCTGTTGCCAGCTCAGTTATATTAGTTACAGCACATCCTGTTATGGTTGCTCCTCTGTCTCATTTTTTATTTAAGGAAAAAATATCCTACTTAAGCATAGTTGGCATTACGCTATCCATAGCAGGCGTGATTATTCTAGTTGGAGGAAATTATGGATTGCAACCTGGCACTTTATATGGAAACGTACTGGCAATTTTAGGGGGAATTGCAGCCGGCATTTATATACTGGGTGGAAGGAGAATGAGACAAAAAATTTCCACAATATGTTATGCCTTTATTGTTTATGGTGTTGCAGCAATTGTTTTATTTTTATTGTGTCTGCTTTTTAACTCGCCGCTTTTAATAAGTCATAGAGATTATGAAATAATATTTCTGATGGCCTTAGTTTCTGGAATATTTGGCCACACTTTTTATAATTGGGCTCTCAAATATGTTCCAGCCTATGTTGCTTCTGTTGCTTTGCTAGCTGAGCCAGTAGGCTCTTCTTTACTGGCTTTTTTATTGCCATGGATTCAGCAGGTGCCATCCATCTATACAATAACAGGAGGAAGTATTGTGCTTGCTGGCATTTATTTAACTGTAAGAACTGCTAATTTTCAAAATTTTTAAAACATCTAAACTTTTCTTTAAATAGAATTTATAAATTTTGCATAATTCATTTCAAATGCGAGTTGCAATAACAGGAGCAGCAGGCTATTTTGGCAGAAAAATCATAGAAAGGCTTGAAAAAAATGAAGAATGTGAAAAAATTGTTGGAATATCCAGAAGGCAGTTCAACCATTCCTTCAAAAAACTGGATTATTATCAAATGGATGTTAGAAATGCGCAGCTAAAAAATCTCTTTAAAAAATATGATGTGGATGCAATTATACATTTGGCATTTGTTCTAAATCCTATTCATGATGAAAAGGAAATGCACAGCATTAACGTTAGTGGCGCAAAAAATGTGCTGGAAGCAGCAAAGTATGTTGGAGCAAAAAAGATTATTATGACGAGCAGCACAATGGTATATGGCGCATGGCCTGACAATCCAGAATATTTAACAGAGGAAAGCCCACTAAGAGGACACAGAAGATATTATTATAATAAGGATAAAATCGAAGTCGAAAAGTTATCAAATAAATTCAAAGAGGAAAATCCTGATATTTTACTCACTATTCTCCGCCCCTGCTTGGTTTTAGGACCGACTGTGAATCATTTTTATTCTCGCCTTCTGGACTGGCCTTTCTTGCCTCTGGTTGATGGGAAAAATCCCGATATTCAGTTTATTCATGAGGATGATGTAGCTAGAGCATATGAAATCTTTTTAATGAATAATATACCCGGTGTATTCAATATTGTTGGCAAAGGCACAATGAAATGGAAGGAAATTATTGAAGAAGCTGGTAAAAAAGCTATTAGGTTGCCAGGCTTTATTCTTTATCCGACATTAAGTTTATTATGGAATCTTCGCCTTACAGAAGTACCTCCCGATGTGCTTGATTTTATTAAGTATCGCTGGGTGGCGAGCGGAGAGAAAGCAAAAAAGGAGGCGGGGTTTGTTGCAAAATATACAACAAAGGAAACTCTTCATTCCTTTCTGAAAAAGGTTGCTTTATCTGAAAAAACAGAAGAAAAATTGATGGTTCAGGTTAGATAAACCACAAAAAGCTTTTTATTTGCTTCCATTCTATTTTCTCAGAGGGCCCGTGGGGTAGCTTGGTATCCTTCCAGCTTGGGGTGCTGGTAACCCGAGTTCAAATCTCGGCGGGCCCACTTTTTTCAGTCCGATATAACATAATGCTTCTGGTAGTGCATCTCTTCTTCATTCCCTGCATTATCTACGGCATACCATCTGAGCTCTGCTATTCCATAAAAGATTTCGCTATATTGAAATTGTACTTCTACAGTATTAGCATCAACAATCTCACTTAACATCATTGTATCTATAGCTGAATCATTATCGCTGTCCCACCATGTTTCATAATAAATATAATCAACACCTGATGAATCATCGGTGGCATTTAACCATATTGGCGTATAATAGGAAACAACATAGCCCTCTTCCCAGTTTGGCTGCCCTATTTCCTTTGTTGTTACTGGAGGAGTTACATCTTCTTCCTCTTCATAAAAGATTGTTACAGATGCTGAACCATAATTTCCTGCTGCATCTTCAGCTCCTACTGTTACCCTATTCCATCCTGGCTGAAGAGCTATTATCTCGATACGGAAAGAAATGTTGTATTCTGGGGGATCAATTGTTTCATAACCGCCTGTTGAACCATTTTCCCATTCCCATAAATATTCCACATATACAATGCCAGATACTGTATCAACTATCCAGCCTGTAATGTTTATGTGAGGTGTAAACACGATGGTGTTATTTTCTGGATAGACTATTAGAACTATTGGAGGGTCTTTATCTTCCTTTTCCCATAGCTGAGGATGAGTATATCCCTTTATTGCACAAGCATCCTTGGCTACGGCTGTTTTAAAAGCCTCATCCAGAAGTTCTACAATATCTATAGATGGATTGGCTAACCATGCATCCCACAGATCGTCAACGAATCCGCTTGTAAACTCACTCCCCCAGTCATCCTTATTTGGATCCCAGGAAGGATCCCAATCACCATATGCCTTCTCTTCCTTTTTACATGATGTTATGATTTTGGCTGAATTATCCAGCTCTTTAAGAGACTCTATAAAGGCCCCGCTATGACAGCAATCAATAATCCACTTGTATGTTGTATTCGGATGCTCTTTAGCCATATCACAAAGCTCCTTTTCTGTTATTTTTTCTCCACCACACGAAATAAATGGCTCACCCGATGAATCTATTCCTCCATGGGCTGTTATATACACCACCACATCATCATTATCCCCTGTATTATCAAATGCATTCTCCACATCCGATTGTTGATTATTAGGTGGATTAACTTTTACGGTATCAAAACCAGGATATGTCGCCCAGAAAAGACCCATTCTTATAGCATCGGCTGCCATGTCATCCCCCACGGTTTGTCCCTTTGACCAACCATTTATAACTATTGCTCCCTCTTTTCCTGGAGAATTCAATAGTTCTCTTGTTATTGTTTCAAATTTTGTAGATTCGTGTTTCAGGCTCCAGTCATCATTTGTAAATGCCCAATTCTCTGGATCCCAGTAATCTTCTGAAGAGTTCCATAGAGAAATATCATTGAGTACAACCCACCACTGTTCATCCTGTATGGCTACATCACCAGTTTGGGCATCAATAAAAACAAATCTATTGGGATGAGCATATTTGGCATATGGCAAATCATCTATCCAGAAAAACCAAGTGGGCTTCTCTATCTCTGTATATACGAGATATGGAAAAATATCAACAGAAGCAGGTACAGGGTCAGGCAGCCATGGCGCAATTTTATCCCCTTCTTGCAAAGGTTCATCAAGGGTAAAGGCATAAAGAATATGTGTTAAATTTGATGGATCTATCACTTCATCGATCAAAATTTCAATGGCTTTTTCTTTGGTAATATATGATGGTCCTCCATTAAATATCCATACTGTCAACGTAGCGTCATTAAAATTTTCATTTTCGTCAAATGCTGCAACTTTTATCTCATGTTTAAAAGATAACTTTTCGTTCCATATCCACTTATGGGGGCTAGAGTAATCAACACCTTTTAGTTTATTGTCTATATAAAATTCCACCCTTTTTATCTGGTTATCAGAAGTTGCCTCTGCTTCTATAGAAATTTTTCCTATTATAAGTGTTATACCTGTTGGAAAGATTTCACGATCGTTTATATAGAAATATCCTTTTTTGGGTTTTACAATCTCTACACTTATTAAATTGTTATTCACCTCGCTTCTTGTTTCAAATTTTGCAGTCGGTATATTCCTCTCTATTATCAACCTAGATATATCTTCTTCGCCCCTATCATCTGCTGAGTTTCCATCTATTATCTCAAAAAGTGCCCCAGAGAGTAACAGGGCACACATTACGAACTCAAACCATTTAGTGCCTCCTTTCATTTTGCCTCCCCATAAATAAATGTCTATGCAATATATAACATTTGCTAACAATTAGCAAGGCAATAATAACGCTAAAATATCTTCGCTATATATATCTACAGCAACGCGGGTGTGGTCTAGGGGTTATTAGTTACGGAAAACAGCGAACAAAAACGGCGGTATTTTCGGCGGAACTTTCTCCCTTTTTTATTTTTTTAACTGAAAA
>JAJRYN010000118.1 GCA_024275755.1 archaeon
TGCCGCAGGATGCCATCATACTGAAGCAGGAAATGCTTGCTGTCGGCGGAGATGCTGCAATTGCTGAAAAGGCATTGCCGCCATATTCAGAAAAAACAGATATTCTGCTTATGGGAAGTAAAAAGCAGATGGCTAGGGTGGCGAATAAAGTAAAGAAGCAATATGACCGGCTTAAAAAAATAGGCGAAGAGATAGAAAAAATTATGGAAAATCTTGAAAAAAGAGTGGAGATGAAAATAGGCAGCAGAACATTCAGATTTGGAGAGCAAACGTATATAATGGGCATCCTCAATGTGACACCTGACTCCTTCTATAATGGTGGAAAATACAGCACGCTTGAAAATGCTGTTGAAAGGGCAAAGCAGATGGAGAAAGAAGGAGCGGATATAATTGATGTTGGTGGCGAGTCAACACGTCCCTTCTCTCAGCCAGTTGATGCTGAAGAGGAAATGAGGAGGGTGTTACCAGTAATTGAGGAAGTAAAGAAAGAAGTAAAAGTTCCCATATCTATAGATACATATAAGCCAGAAGTGGCAGAAAAGGCAATAGAGAAAGGGGCAGATATGGTGAATGATGTCAAGGCTTTGAGAAGCGAAAGGATGGCAGAAGTTATAAAAGAGTATGATGTGCCCGTTTGCATAATGCATATGAAAGGTGAGCCAAAGAATATGCAGGAGAAGCCATATTATGAGGATGTGGTGGAAGAAATCTATGAATTTTTGAAGCAGAGAATAGATTTTGCTGTTGAAAAAGGAATAGATGATAACAAAATTATAATAGACCCGGGCATAGGATTCGGGAAAAGAACAGGAGAGGGCATAGAAGATAATTGCGAGATAATTGCACGTTTAATGGAGTTCAAAAGCTTGGGAAGGCCTTTGCTGATAGGAATATCTAGGAAGACGTTCATAGGAAATATTATAAAAGCAAGCGTGGAGGAAAGGCTTGAGGGAAGTTTGGGGGCGGAGGCAATAGCAATTGCAAATGGAGCGGACATACTGCGATGTCATGATGTGCTGGAAACAAAAAGAATGGCAAGAGTTGTTGATGAAATCGTCAGAAAGCAATAAGCAAATCTTATATAATGCCCAATTTTTTCCATATGATGGATTTTGAGACAATAGAGCAGAAATGGCAGGAAAAATGGTTCAGCAGCAAAATATATGAAGCAAAGAAGGAGAAGGGAAAGAAGTTTTTTATTCATTTTGCATATCCGGGCATATCCGGCTATTTGCACGTAGGCCATATGCGCGGCTTTACTTATTCAGACATAATTGCAAGATACATGAGAATGAATGGCTATGATGTCATTTTTCCTGCTGGTTTTCATGCTACTGGCTTGCCCGCTGTTAGTTTGGCGAAAAAAGTAGCAAGGAAGGACGAAGCCACGTTGCAATATCTTCGCAATAATGGTTGCCCGGAAGAAGTTATTGAGAAATTATCTGATCCGGAAGAAGTAGTCAAGTTTTTCAGTCAGGTTTATGTTGAAGATTACTGGAAGAAGTTTGGCTTTCTCATTGATTACACTCGCCTCATGGATACAATCTCACCTGGCTACAAAAAATTCATACAGTGGCAATTCCGAAAGTTAAATGAGCATGGTCTTTTAATTCAGAAACCTCATTTTGCTCCTTACTGTCCAAATTGTGGGCCGGTTGCTGTTGATAAATCTGAGACAGATATCTCGGAAGGAGGAGATGCAGAGATTCTGGAATTCATCGTTATAAAATTTAAGTTTGATGGCAAAATTCTGCCTGCTGCCACTCTTCGCCCTGAAACAATTTTCGGCGTTACAAACATGTGGGTGAATGATGAAATAGAATATGTTGTGGCCAGGGTTGGCAATGAGGAATGGATACTTTCGGAAAAGGCAGCCAAAAAGCTGAGGTATCAGATGGAAAATGTTGAAATTATAGGAAAAATACATGGAAAGGAGCTTGTCGGCAAGAAATGCGTTGCTCCCATCATCAATAAAGAAATCCCGATTTTTGCTGCAAAGTTTGCCTCCCCTGATATTGCCACTGGCATAGTAATGAGTGTGCCTGCGCATGCTCCATATGATTATGCTGCATTGCGCGATATAGGAATGCCCGTTGAGCCCATCGTTATTATAGATATAGCTGGCTATGAAATTCCAGCGAAGGAAATTGTTGAAAAAATGGGCATAAAAAGTCAGATGGAGGAGGAGAAGCTTGAGGAGGCAACGCAGATAATCTATAAAGAAGAATTTCACAAGGGTGTGATGAATGAGAATTGCAATAGGTATGCAGGAATGCGTGTAAATGATGCCAAGGAGGAAATAAAGGAGGAAATGCTGGCTAATAATATGGCAGCGATAATGAGAGAGTTTTCAAAGAGAGTTGTTTGCAGATGCGGAGAAGAAGTTGTTATAAAAAGAGTGCCAAATCAGTGGTTCATTAAATACAGCGATGAGGAACTTACAGAAAAAAGCAAAGAATGGGTCAGAAGCATGAATATATATCCAAGGGAGTACAAGGAAGAGTTGCCGAAAATTCTGGAATGGTATGGGGACAGGGCATGCATAAGGCAGGGTTCGTGGCTTGGAACTCCATTCCCATTTGATGAAAGCTGGGTGATTGAGCCCATTTCTGACTCAACTTTATATCCTGCTTACTACATAATTTCCAAATATGTAAATGAAGGAAAGATAAAAGCAGAGGAGATGGATGACGAGTTCTTCGATTACGTATTTCTTGGTAGGGGAAAGCCGAAGAATGAAATTTGGGAGGAGATAAGGAAAGATTTTGAGTACTGGTATCCTGTAGATATCAATCTTGGCGGTAAGGAACACAAGACAGTTCATTTTCCAGTTTTCATAATGAACCATGTTGCAATTATGCCAGAAAAATACTGGCCTCGCGGCATCTTCGTAAACTGGTGGATTACGCAGAAGGCAGGAATGAAAATATCCAAATCAAAAGGAGGGGCTGAGCCAATTCCGGATGCTGCCAAAAGATATGGAGTAGATGCTCTCCGCCTTTATTATGCCCACATAGGTAGCCCATTTGTTGACATAGAATGGGACGGCGAGGCAGTGGAGCAGTACAGGAGAAGATTGATGAAAATATGGAATTTATTTGAAGAGCTTGTGACAATAGAAGGAAAAGAAAGCAAAATAGATGAGTGGATTGTGGCTGTATTCAATGAAAAATTGAAAGAAGCAAAAGAGGCAATGAAGGAATTTGAGCTGAGAAAGGCAGCAAATGCTCTATTCTTTGAAATTTACAATGCATTTAACTGGTATATAAAGAGAGGAGGAGGAAATAAAGAGCTTGTTAAACAATTGCTTGAGAAATGGGTCAAGGCAATGACACCTTTTACACCCCATATAGCTGAGGAGATGTGGGAAAAGCTCGGGAATGATGGATTTGTTTCCTTGCAGGAATATCCAGATCATGGTGAGATAGATTATGCTGTTTTGAAAGCAGAAGAGGTTTTAATAAAAACAATGGAAGACATAGAAGAAATAATAAAAGTTACTGGTATAAAGCCCAGCAAAATTTACATCTATCTTGCTCCGGACTGGAAATGGGATGTTGTTGATATTGCAATGCAGCTGGAAAAAGATGAGCAATTAAACATGAAAAATTTGATGAATGAGGTGAAAAAACTCGGCGTTAACATGAAAGAAGCCTCGCAGTATGCAGCAAAACTTATTCAGGAAATGAGAAAAGAGAAGTTTATCAGAATTGACGAAAAGACATATTTTGAAGGAGCAAAAGAATTTCTGGAAAAGGAATTTAATGCATCCTTCTATATTTGCAAGGATGAAGAATGCCCTGATCCAGCAAATAAGAGAAAATATGCAATGCCGTATAAGCCAGCAATCTATATGGAATAAAATAAAAAGCAAGAAAAGCGGAATAAATAAATACAGTCCTTCGGAAAGTAAATTTTTTCGGTTAATTTTTAAATAGTTGTTTAAATCTCATCTGTTGGAGGGATGGGATGAATGAACAACTAAAAAAAGAAATAGTAAAAATATTGCTTGATACAATAGAGGAAAATGTGAAATTGATAAGAGGAAAGAATACGACATATCCTAACGCTTCTTTATTCACCTGTATGATCTGGGCTGGAATAAATAGAATTTCCATAGATGAAGCTACAGAACAACTTGAGGAATTGGGTTACAATGTTCCTTCTTCTGATAATGTATTGCATCATATTTCCAATCAACCATATAAATTGCTCGAATCTGGCTTTCAAAAAGTCATTGAATCTCTTATGAATGGAGCCAATTTTCTCTTTGAGAATGAGGTAGTGATAGCAATTGATTACAATTTGCTGGAATGGTATGGAGAAGATCTGCTGTATATAGTAAAAGCAAAACCTAGGAAAGGAACAGATAAATTCATTGCATTTGCTACAGTAGCAATAGTTGAGAA
>JAJRYN010000119.1 GCA_024275755.1 archaeon
AGAGGCGATGCCAAATAAAATCTTCTGGTTTCACGATGCCTCTCTTACAATAGATCCGAGATATAGTAAGAAGTTGTTCAAGGAAATGATTAAAAGGAAGTTGAGGAAAAGATGGATTGCATTTGGGAATATGGCTATTCTTTCTAGAGACAAAGAATTTTTGAAGCTAGCCAGCCGCGCAGGATGTATAGCATGGATGATTGGACTGGAAAGTGTATCGCAGAAGGTAATAGAAAAAGAAATTGGAAAAGGAGGAAATAAAATAGATAGAGTGCCGAGGATGGTTGAAATAATAGAAGATGAAGAAATGGAAGTATGGGCATCTTTCATCTTTGGTTTTGATAACGATACGCCAGCAACATTTGATGCTACTTTTCAGAAATTGGAAGAGTGGGGACTAAAGGTGGCTGAATTTAATATTCTGACACCATTTCCCAAGACGCCTGTCTTTGAAAAACTTAGAAGGCAAAATAGGATAATTTCATTTGATTGGCGAAAATACGATTTGAACCACGCTGTTTTCCTTCCAAAACACATGACCCCAGAAGAACTGGAAAGAGAAGTTAGAAAGCTATCGAGAAAATTCTTTTCCATAGATAGAGTCATTAAGAGGGCATTATCTGCAAAGAGTTTCAGAAGCAAAATGTTCTCCTTTCTAGCTAACCTTGCCATCAGAAAATTTACAGATTTTGATTTTGAGGGAGGCCAGATGAGGTATGAAAATATTGCTCATAATGCCCTCTATAAAGCCGAGGGCGAGTTTGTATGAAAGACTGATAATGAAACTTACAATGTGGTCTTCGTTGACATTGCAACAGATAGCAGCGCTAACAGATGATAAGCATGAAGTTGTTATTGTAGATGAAAATCATGAAAAAATAAAGTATGACGGAAATTACGATTTGGTTGCTATTTCAGCATTTACATCTACTGCTCCTCGTGCATATGAAATCGCGGATGAATTTAGGCAGAGAGGTGTAAAGGTTGTTTTAGGAGGTTATCATCCAACAGCTTTGCCAATGGAAGCAAAACAACATGCTGATGCAGTTGTCATAGGAGAAGCTGAAGGGGTATGGCAACAAGTTTTAAAAGATGCTGAAAATAATAAGTTGAAAGCATTTTACAAAAGCGAGCCTGTAGATGGGATACTCATAATTTCTCCTATAAAGAATAACAATTTTTCTCTTGTTGAAGGTGTAGAAGCAACAAGAGGTTGCATATACAAATGTAATTTTTGTGCCATTTCGAATTCTCCAATTGGTTGTAAATTCAGGAAGAAACCAATTGAAAGAGTTATAAAAGAAATAGAATCTCTTAAATGCAAAGGATTTGTATTTTACGATTCTTCCTTAACACTGGATGTAAACTATACGAAAGAACTTTTCAGAAGATTAAGAGCTTTGAACAAGAAGTTTGCATGCTTTGGAAACGCAAATATTCTTGCTAAAGATGATGAATTGCTAAAGTTATCTTATGAGGCAGGGTGTGTGGCGTGGGCGGTGGGCTTTGAAACAGTATTACAAAATACAATAGAGGACATAGGAAAGAAATCGAATAGGGTGGAAGAATATGCAGGGGTAATAAGGAAAGTGAATGATTATGGAATGGCACTAATTGCCTCCTTTGTTTTTGGTTTTGATAATGATACTAAAGATGTATTTGATGTAACTTTAGATATGCTTTACAAATGGAATATAGATTCAATTGGCATAAATATTCTTACTCCATATCCTGGCACTCCACTTTTCAATCAACTGGACAAAGAAAACAGAATTTTAACAAAGGATTGGAGCAAATACGATTTATATCATGTTGTACATAAGCCCAAAAAACTCACGCCAGATGAAATATATGATGGAATCAATAAACTGATAAAAAATTTCTTCTCCTTTTCAAATATAGCTAAAAAAATCCTAGGTAAAAAATTTGATTTGGTGACAAGAGCATCTCTCTCATACCATCTCATAACCTCTAGAATTGTTTATAAGTCATGTTTTGGATAAGAATATAAATCAAAATTTAATTATTGAGCATGGCACAAGTTTATTTTAAATCAGCTTCTACACCTTATGCCAAAGATGCTCTACATTTGTCAATAAAAAAACTTATGGAAAAAATCAGTACGATTGAGAAGGGAGATATTGTTGCAATTAAGTTACATATGGGGGAATTAGGCAATATAGGCTATATCCGCCCGGTTTTTGTAAGGAAAGTGGTTGATTTTGTAAAAGGACAGGGTGGAAAGCCGTTTATAACCGATACAACAACGCTATATGGCGGGCACAGAGGAAATGCAATAGATTATTTAATGGCTGCCGCTATCAATGGCTTCAGTATCTCTTCTATGGATTGCCCAGTTATAATAGCAGATGGACTGCTTGGCAAAGACGAGGAAATTATTGGCGTAGATGGTTATAAAATTGCGGTTGCAAAAGCAATAGCAGAAGCGGACTATTTAGTAACACTCAGCCATTTTAAAGGGCACGGAATGGCGGGATTTGGGGGAGCAATAAAAAATCTAGGCATGGGGTGTTGCAGCAAAGCCGGCAAGACGTGGCAGCATGAGGAAAGCAAACCATTGTATGACGAGAGCAAATGCATATTGTGCAGAAAATGCCTCACATTTTGTCCAGCAGATGCTATTTACGAAGAAAATGGAAAGATAAAAATTGATTATGAAAAATGCAAGGGGTGCGGAGCATGCACCGTGCTGTGCGAGCAGGGATGTTTCTATTTAACAAATGATATTGCAAGAGAATTTCAGAAAAGAGTGGCAATTGCAGCAAAGGCAGCAATGAAAAAATTCAATGGAAAAGCTACATTTATTAATTTTCTGCTCGATATAACTCCAAGATGCGATTGTTGCTCATTTGCAGATAAACCGCTGATAGATGATATCGGCATCCTAGCATCTTCAGATGCTGTAGCAATAGATCAAGCCTCATATGATTTGGTTTGCAAAGAAGCTGGAAAAGACATATTTTATGAATTGCATGGAATAGATGGAACCGCACAAATAAGGGAAGGAGAAAAATTGGGATTAGGGAGTAGGGAATATGAATTAGTCGAAATTTAGCAGGGAAAAGGACATTCCTTGCATTTACCTTTTTTGCAGTAATCTCTTCCAAGTTTCATTAAAGAAATCTCAAGATTTATTTCATCAATTTCTTCGATTTTCTTAAATTTTTTATTCCATAAATTGTGTTTTTTGGCTGCAATAATTGCATATTTTGATGGTTCATGGGGCATTCCAAGTTCTCTCAAAAAAATATTCACCGTTGTGTCTCCAATTCCTTTTGCCAAATTTTTTAATCTCTCTTTAGGATCCTCATTTTTTAAAATATCTTCTATTTTTCTTCCTTTCAACAAATTTTTGCAAACTTCCATTATTTTATCTGCTGTTTTAAAATCATACCTTGTATATCCTCCCTCATCTAAACATTTAACAATTTCATCCCATCCTGCATCTATTATTTTTTCTGGTGAGGTATAGCCATATTTTTCAAATATCTTGTAAGTTTTCATTGCAATTTCTTCTCTAATAGGTGCCCCAAACAAGAGGGAAGCGAGAAACCATTTAAATGGCTCTTCTTTAGCATTTATACCAAGTATCTCACTATATTTTCTCCCAAATTTTTTGACAAATTCCTTCAAATCCATTTTGGATTTATGGCAACCACATCTTCGGTTTTAATGGCTTTATTTCCAGCTTTATCATATACAATCACTTTTATTTCATGGCTGCCTAAAGAAAATTCATCCCACAGCCATTCATATGGTGGAGAGGATGAATTCGCCTTATAAATACCATCAATATAAAACTCCACTTCCTTTACTCCCGCCAGATTATCGCTACATTCTGCCACTATAGTGATATTTCCTATTATGAATGTAATATCTGAGGAGATAATTTTTCTTCCGAATATATAAAATCCTTTATGAGGAGATATTGTTACCTCAGGAGGAGTCTTATCAATATTAATCTCTTTCCTGTTCAACCTTTCCGCATTTCCAGCTTTATCCATTGCAAAATATTCGAGCACATGCCTGCCTTCATATAATGTTAAATTTTCCACATATTTTTCATAAATTCCTCCATCTATTCTGTAATAAAGATTTTCTACTCCAGATAAATTGTCATATGCTTCAAGTGAGATAAGTAAAATATCATCATACCAGCCATTGTATGAACTTTGAGAAATATTGCATATGGTATAAGGCTTATCCATATCAAGTTTTATTCCAAATGATTTTTCTTCCTCCTGATTTAAATAGTTATCAATGGAATAGTATTTTATTGTATAGTTACCGTCTTCCTCCAGATAAATTGCTCCTGTATATTTCATCCATCCGCCATCATTTATACTGTAATAGGTATACTTTACCCCTGACAATTCATCATATGCAAACAATTCTATTTTTACCTTGCTCACATACCATCCATTTTTGCCGGTTGGCGACGGCGGCAAAAGCTGATACTCTGTTAAAGGAGGGGTTAAATCGATGCACACTGCTTTAAATGTTGAATTTGTTTTGCTTTCATTATCAGTAACTGTAAGCCATACTTCATATATTCCTTCTTCAGCATACTCATGTTTGATCACTTCTCCATATCCTATACTTCCATCTCCAAAATCCCATGTATAATTTACTATAAAACCATCTGAGTCATAACTCATGCTTGCATTAAATGTAACGTTATATCCATCTACCTCAAAAGTAAAATCTGCAACTGGAAAACCATCCGAAACATCGTTTCCTTTGGAGGGGAGTACAAAAAGCATAGATGTTGCTAATGCAAACGCGAGCAACTTCGAAAGTATTCTATTCATGTGCAATTATTGTTTTCATTCTTTTATGTTTTTTGGTATGAGAAAGAAGTTTTAAACCACTAAATATATATTTAATTAACCAATGCAATTTTTATGGTTTCTGCATCCAACAGGGCAAAGAACATTTCCTATGCAATTAGGGAAGTTGTCGTATATGCAAAAAAGCTTGAAAAAAAGGGCATAAAGGTCTTGAAGCTTAATATAGGAGATCCAATAGCATATGATTTTGATACTCCTCAGCATATGAAAGAAGCTTTGTATAAGGCAGCTTTAGATGGTTACAATGGGTATGCCCCCTCAGAAGGCTATGAGGAATTGAGGAAGGAAATAGCCAACAGAGAAAAAAGAAGAAATGGAATGGATTATGATATTGATGACATATGCATAACCACGGGTGTAACAGAAGCTCTGCAAATTTTTCTGGCAGCCTGCTTGAACCAAGGAGATGAACTGCTTGTTCCTGGTCCAACTTATCCTCCTTATAATTTGATCACTGCATTCCATGGGGCAAAGCCAGTTCCATATGCTACTGTAGAAGTTGAAGGATGGCAGCCTGATATAGATGACATAAGAAAAAAGATAAGCGAAAGGACAAAGGCGATTGTAATAATAAATCCAAATAATCCTACGGGCGCTTTATACCCTGCTAAAGTAGTTAAAGAAATAATTAATCTGGCGGCGGAGCATAATATTTTGGTTGTATCGGATGAAATTTATGATGACATTGTTTTCGATGGAAAACACTATGCCACAGCTTCTTTAGCCAAAGATGTGCCAATTATTACATTTAATGGCTTTTCAAAGGTATATCTTGTTCCGGGATGGAGAGTCGGCTATGCATTATTCAACAATCCGAATGGCGAGCTGGATGAAATAAAGGATGCATTTCTCAGAATAGCAAGAGCCAGGCTTTGCGCTAACTCAGTTTGTCAGCTTGCTATGGTAGCTGCATTGAAAGGAAGTCAGCAGCATATAGAAGAAATGGTGAAAAAATTGAGGGAAAGGAGAGATTTTGCTTATAAGAGAATAAATGAGATAGAAGGTCTGTCTACAGCGAAGCCAGAAGGAGCTTTCTATATATTTCCAAAGATTGAAAAGAGTGTTTGGAAGAGTGATAAGGATTTCGTTCTTGATGTACTCAATGAAACACATGTATTGCTTGTTCACGGCTCCGGCTTTTGCCCTGTATATGGAAGAGACCATTTCAGGGCTGTTATTTTGCCTCCTATTGAATTAATGGAGGAAGCATTTAATAGGATTGATGTATTTATGAAAAGGAGGTTGTCAGAATGAAGGAAATAACCAAGGGAATAATTGCTCTGGCTATAGTGGTGGCGGTGGTTGCAGGCGCTTATGCCTATGAGAAAATGGAGAAGAATGTACTGAAAGAAGGCGATTTTGCAGAAATATATTATGTAGGATATTTCGAGAATGGAACAGTATTTGCCTCATCGTTTGAAGAAAATGTTTCATATGATACACCATTTGATAGTAGCCAGTATAATTTAACGCCTTTGAAAATATATTTCGGGAAAGGAATACCATCAAAACTTCCTGATGGATGGATTTATGGAGATTTGGGCTATATAGAAAATCTGCGAATAAGTGAGATTCCAGGATTGTATGAAGGCATGAAGGGAATGAAGAAAGGAGAAGAGAGAACAATAGAGCTTGAGCCAGAGGATGCTTTTGGTATAGCTGTGAAAAATGGTACCATTTTCAATACTTCGGTAATATTCAATTTTAAAGCAACTTTTGAGATAATAAATGTCGGAGGAGTTACAGTCGATTTAAAATGGCTGCCTAAAGAGGGACAAATTATTACAATGCCCCAGTACTGGTATGATATTCCTGTACAGCAGCCCTACTGGATATGGGAAAATGCAACTGAAGTTGTTTCGTTTAATGATACGCATGTTGTTTTAAAAACGACACCAAATAAATTGGAGAATTTAACCTTATATCCATGGTGGGAAAATGCAAGCGAGGCAGGTTATAATGATACAAAAATATGGATTACAACGACACCCCCGTTGGGCAATTTCTCCATTTCAGCTTTTGGATATACAATATATGGAAAGGTTGTTGAGGTTACAGAGGATAAGATAAAGATTGAGTATTACGCAGGCAATGAAACGATTAAAGATGAGGTGAACAGAACAATTGTTTTTGACCGCCAGATTGAAATGCCGCGCATATTTAAGGGGATACAGAAAGTATATGTTGAGAACGATCTGAAAGATTATGGCTACAGCTTTCATAGACTTGCTGGCAAAAAAGTGATATTCAGGATAAAGCTTCTCCGCATTTACAGGGTAAGCTGATTCCTTATCTCTGCATTAAAAATTTGTAGAAACCTTTCCTCCATTCCTTTTGGAATAATCGCTCCAGCCGCAGCTCTATGCCCCCCTCCATTGCCGCCGAGCATTTCTGCAGCATTTTTCATGGCTATAGATAAATTTAAACCTCTTTCCACCAAATTATATGGAGCGCGGGCTGAAACTTTTATGCCTTCTTCATTTTCTGCAAATGCGAGTAAAGGAGTGGAAAAGTCTTCTTCCCTTAAAATCATGCCTGCAACAGTGCCTACGACAGTATCCATTATATAATTTCCACCATGGAAGTAATATATGCCCTTGTACTCATCCAGTTTTTTCTTTGCATATTCTATATAGCTGCATATCTTGCTGCGATGCCTTTTCAGCAGATTTTTTCCATCGAATTTTTCCTCAATGCACATTTTAATTGCTTCCGTTCCATATCCATATTTTCCTATTGAATTCAACAGGGTTGCATATTCTCTTACATCCTCCCCATCCAGCTCATATACCTCTCCAAATATTCTTGTAATATAGTCATAACTGAAACCCTTTGTTACCAGAATTTTTATTAGTTCAGATAAAATTTTCTTCTTCTCCTCTCTACTGCATTCATTCCAGCTTTTTTGTAATCAATGTCGATTCTGCTTAGAAAGCCAATAGCATTTCTTACCCTCTTAAAAATTCCAGGAATGACAGGGTCTGTAGCATATGTAATCATTTTGTAAAGAGGTTTTTTTCTTCCATAAATTCTGATATCCTTTTTAATTTCCACTTTTGAATTTTTTAACAATTGCCTGTTGACACCAGTTAACTTACCAAATCTCAAATCCTGCAAGTCTCCAATAGCTCCCATTATTGCCAGAGTTGCATCAAAATCTGAAAAATTTGATGCAACTAAATATGCCAAGCCTGCAGCAGATATTTCTGTTTCACCATCTATACCATAATAAAAAGGATTGAGAGCTCTTTCATGATATTCATTGGAGAAGTGGTGATCAGTTATTACAGTATTTCCATTCATACCTGCGATATTTCCATTTCCCAAATCAATAAACCAGGTGAATTTATCTATGCCTTGCAGAATCTTTTTGCTGAGATATCTGACAACCCTTATTTCACATTTCACCCCAATTTCATCAAGTGCTTTTTTAGCTATAGCTGCTCCAGTAATTCCATCTGCATCACAATGAGTGATGATACTAATCTCATCCTGTCTTTCGATAATGCCTGCTATTTCTCTAGCCTTTTCTATGATTCCCATCCCCCAGTATGAAATACACCAGGATATAAGAAGATTATGATTTGTTTTAGATACAAGAATTTCAAAAAATGAAAGAAAAAGTTTCAAATTTTCCTCATTTTTTTCTTGACAACGCTATGCTAGATATTTTCCTAAATTTTTTATATGTCTTCTCATATACCTCCTCATGAAACTCAATGCTGCTCCCTTGGGCTTGGCTGCATTTGCATTAACAACTTTTGTGCTATCGCTGGCAAATCTTGGAATAATAGAAGGAAGTGTTGCCGTCGCCCTAGCATTTTTTTATGGTGGCATGGCACAGTTTGTGGCAGGGATGTGGAGTTTTAAAGCAGAGAATAATTTTGCTGGCACAGCCTTTTCATCATATGGAGCATTCTGGCTTGCTTTTGGATTAATTGAACTTACTGCTGCAATGAATATCTTCACCTTTACACCAGAAGAAATAGGTGCAATGCTTATTGCGTGGGGCATATTTACATTTTACATGTGGATTCCTTCCTTAAAAATAGGAAAAGTGTTATCTTTAGTTTTCCTCACATTATGGCTCACTTTCTTTGCACTTGGCTTTGCATCATGGCTTGGCTACAGCCACAAAATAGGAGGGGCCATCGGTTTGATATGTGCACTGCTTGCTTGGTATGTATCTGCTGCAGAACTAATCAATGAATTTTATGGAGAAAGATTGCCACTGTAGCGTGCTATCCTCTCTTTTATTTCCTCTTTTGATACATAACCAATTATTCTGTCTGCCTCCTCGCCGTTAAAGAATATAAGAATGGTGGGTATACTCATAATTCCAAATTTTCTTGCCAGTGAAACGTTTTCATCAACATTTACCTTTCCAAAAGCCACGCTATTCATTTCCTTTTCCAGCTCCTCTATAACAGGCTCAAGAGCTTTGCATGGCATACACCATGGAGCCCAGAAATCTACAACTGCTACCCTATTTTTCTTTACGAAGTCCTCAAAATTTTCTTCATTAACTGCGTTCATCTACCATAAATGCAGAAATAGTATAAAAGTATTTTAACTGCGAGCATTTTCCCAAAACATGAAAATGAAGGCGAGATGTGCCCCTTGCCTGCTTAACAGAGTTCTCTTTGAAAGCAGTTTGGTTACTAAGGACGAAAAAAAGATATCATATGTCATGGGAAATGTCCTCAAAAGAATGGCAGAAATTTACAGCGATAAAAAAAGTTCAGCAGAAATAGCAACAGAAATTCATGGCTATGCTTATGAGTTACTTGGCAGCAAGGATCCTTATAAAGATTTAAAGGAGAAAAGCAATGAGATTGCTTTGCAACTTATCCCGAAAGCAAGAGAATTTATTGAAAAAAGCGAGGACAAGCTAAAAGCAGCTATACTATGTTCTATAGCTGGCAATTCAATAGATTTTGGAATTGCAGGCAGTGCTTCAAAGCCGGAGGAACTTGCAAACAAATTTGAAGAGTATATAAAGCAGGGGTTGTACCATGATGATGTAGATGAAATGAAGAAATATCTGAAGGGCAGCGTTTTATATTTCACAGATAACTGTGGAGAGATAGTTTTTGATAAACTGGTATGTGAGATTTTGAAGGGGTATGACATTCACCTTACCCTAGTCTGCAAAAAATATCCAATCTTAACAGATGCAACGTATGATGACGTTAAAAAACTGAGATTTGAAGAAGTGGTGGATGAGATAATAACAACAGGAAAGTTTGCTGTTGGCATTGATTTCTACGGAATAAGTGAAAAGCTGAAAAGAAAGTTGCAGGAAGCAAATCTGATAATATGCAAAGGAATGGCAAACTATGAGGCATTTTCAGAAGCAAATTATAAGCCAATAGCTTATCTGATGAGAATAAAATGTCAGAGCATTGCAGAAGCAATAGAATTGCCAGCAGGGATAAATGTGGTGAAACTATATAAATAAAAAAGAGGAAAAGGGGCTTAACTGTATCCTCCTATTTTCAGGCTCGGGTCTCCAAGCAATACCCATTCCTCTATTGTTTTGCAGTCTATTCTATCTTTCATTGCATCATATGTATTCAGGAAATTTGTTATTGCAGTGCCCCATGTTTCTCCCAGTATTTCCTTTCCTTCCACACCATATGCATGGAAGAATCTGTCTTCTATGTAGCCACCATTATATTCAACACAATCTGGTATTCCATTATCATTCCTGTCTCCTCCAGTATCTCCGTATCCTAAGCCGGTGTTGCCTATCGTTGCAATGGCTCCTCTCTTTGCCATCTTAACCACATGCCAACTGAAACATTCATAAGTTGGCTGATATGTCCATACATTTTTCATGAAGTCTAGCAAACTAATGTTAAATTCACTGTTGTGGCACCCTCCAATCACAAAAATAGGCAGCATATAATTGTTCTGCAGCAAATCCATGTTGTATGTCATCAAGCCGTTGACCCATGGGTCATTATGGCTTGCATATCCAACGAAATGAGTTGCCCATGCTGTCGGGCTGCCGTGGCCATCAAATACAGCAAAACCACATCCTTGGCTGAATGTTTTTATCACATTAACCCATGCAAATTTCCCTGCATATTTGTTTGGCTCTGTCACTCCAAACGTCAGTGTTCCATCTGATACAAATAAGCTCACCTTTTCGAATTCATCTGCCATGTACTTTTCATAAAACCATAGTGTTGATACCTCTCCCTCTGGTATGTTTTCTGCATCGTTAAAAGTATCTCCTCCAACAAGCAGCATTTTTCTGAACCATTCCTGGCTTTTTACATTGCTGTTCTCATATGTTATTATTTTATCAATTACATTATTTAACTCCTTCAAACTTCTGCATGCAAGTCTGCCTACATACAAGTCAGGATATAAATCCAAAATGTCCTTTCCACCAAGTCTCCATTCTCCGTAGATTCCATTGTTATTTGTATCCCATGTTGAGAAGTTACCTTCTGCATCATATATGTCTGCAAAATATAAATCGCTAATATAACCATGCTCAGCGTTATCATCTAAAGCAACATATCTCACTGGGCAATACCACAGGCTATCATCATGCTTCATTGGCCCGTCGTAGCCCCAGTTTCCAGTAATATAAGATTTTTTACCTCCTACAAGCAGAACATATTTGATTCCATAGGTTTCGAGCATATCTTTTATGAAATACTTTATTTTCTCTGCTCCGTCCCTGCCATCATAACTTGAAACTATGTTTTCCACTGTTTCTACCATTGTCTTTATTCCATGGCTTTCCTTATGCTGAGCAAGAGTTTCAATAGTGTCTCTCCATTCCTGCGGACAAATAATGAGCAAATCATACTCATCCTTGTTAACCAATGTTTTTTCTGGTGGCTTATAATCTATTTTTACCTCAAATTCATTTGCAAACTCTACTTCATTTAATGCTGGCTTATACCTCACTGGATACAAATGAATCGAAAGAATGGTCACATGTTCTCCATCAACTATGCCTCCTCCCAAATAGTAGCTGTACCATGTTTCCGGATATGCCTCCATGCTACCATACACCGCATCTTCCCCAACATTTTCATCGCTGCTATAGTATATACTCAGCGGTTTGGGAGCAGGTGCCGGCATGATTTTCTTGTCTATATGCTTTATCTCTATGTTCTTTGGAATACATTCTACACTTACTTTTGTTCCAAGTGGGAAATAGTATACCTTTGTGTAATATGGAAGCATTGGTTTGCCTGCATAATGCATGTAATTTGCATCTTCCATCAGAATTTTTGTATATTCTCCTTCTTCAATCATCTGATATGACTGAAATTCTACGCTTTCTGTTACTTTTTCCTCTTTTACGGTGTTTGTTGTAGTATGCATTTCTATTCCCGCAAGGGTTACATTAGCTAAAATTGCTCCAACTGCCATTAACACAACCAGTGATTTTTTCATTTTTACCCCCACTAAACTAATGGTAAGTATAATTTAACTTTTACTGTGAAAAGTGTAAAATACAAGATTTTGAAAAATGAGCGAAATCATTCTGTGATGCCACCCTTTCAATTTAAATATATCTGATAAATATCCATTGTGGACGAGGATTTGGCGGAATATGCTCTAAAGATAGCCAAGGCGGAATATATTGAGATAAGGATCGAGAGGCATACAGGCAATGAAATCCTGTTTGTGAATGGCGAGCTAAAGGATTTCGATATATACGAAAACTATGGCTTTTCAATAAGGGTGATTGATGGTGGCATAGGCTTTTATTTCTCGGATGTTGTGAATAAAGAGCAAATCAGGAAAGGTGTCGAGACAGCAACAAAAATGGCAAGATTGCAGAAAAGCTCCATTAAACTAAGTGAGGAAAAATTTTATGAAGATAAATATGAGGTGAAAGGAGGACTTTCCCCAGTTGAAGAAAAAATTGATTTTATTAAAAGCTTAGACGAATTTGCAAAGGAGCACCAGAGAATTTTTTCATATAGTGATGAGATAACAGAAAAACTTTACATGAACAACGAAGGGGCTGCCATCTATTCCAGGATTTCCAGAATATATTTTTACT
>JAJRYN010000120.1 GCA_024275755.1 archaeon
TATTTCTTTTAGCTTTGTTTTTATAATGTCCTTTCTCATTTTATCATCTGCAAGCCGATATAATCATAAAATCTATGTTTAAATTCCTCAAATTCCTTTATTGTTTGAATAGCTACATCGTATAGAAATTTTTTATCCCTGCAATAAATAACTTTTCCCTTCAGAACCTCTACTCTTACATAAAGAGGAAGTTGCTGAAAAATTTGAATGTCATATATATCCTCAAAAAATTCTGAAAGCACTTTAAATCTGAATCTGGAAGCTTCATCAATGCTGCCATCATAATATATGCATAAGTCAATATCTGATTCTTTCCTCGTTCGTTCTTCTGCTGCAGAGCCATATAAAATGATAAACTCTACTTTTTCAAAGCCTTCAATGCTTTTAATTTTTTCAACAACCTTTTCTTGTATTGTTTTCATACTAACAGTAATACATTAAAAGATCCATTAAAGTTTTTACGGTAAAATGTAAACATGAAAGGGAATTGTAAAAAGGATTATGAAAAGGTTGAAGGATTTGGCAGAGTGCTATCAAAGCAAAAACAAAGCCCATTTTCCGTTTATTAAACTTTAAAGCTTAAATACGATGTAAATTTTATTCCCATGAAATATGATTATGAAATCGCTGTTATAGGCGCTGGGGCGGCTGGTTATGCCGCTGCCATATATGCTGGCAGAAGCGGGGCGAGTGTCGTTGTTTTTGATAAGGGAATGGGAGGCGGCCTGACAATGGAGGCGCCGAAAGTGGAAAATTATCCGGGATTCAAGAGCATAGGGGGCGTTGAATTGATGGAAAAAATGAAGGAGCATGCAATGGAATATGCAGAGATGAAATTTGGAGAGGAAGTAAAGGAATTAAAGTTGCTGAATGGAGGTGTTGAAGTTATTACAAGCAGGCAAAAATATGTGGTTGGAGCCGCCATTTTATGTACGGGAAGCGAGCATAGAAAGCTCAATGTGAAAGGCGAAAAAGAATTTGCTGGAAGAGGGGTATCATACTGTGCAACATGTGATGGATTTTTCTTTAAAGGTAAGAAGGTTGCGGTTGTTGGTGGAGGAAACAGCGCAGTTATTGAGGCAATTTATCTCCGCCAGATTGGATGTGATGTTTTTGTTATTCATAGGCGGGATGAGTTAAGGGCAGAAAAGGCATTGGAAGAAGAGGCAAAGGAGAAAGGTGTGAAATTCATATGGAATAGTGTTGTTGAAGAAATCTTTGGCAAGGAAATGGTGGAGGGAATAAAAATAAGGGATGTTAAAAGCGATAAAGAAAAAATTCTGGAAGTGAGTGGAGTATTCATTTCTATAGGCGAAGAGCCACAGAATGGGTTGGCAAAACAACTTGGTTTGAAATTGGATGAAAATGGGTATATAATTGTAGATGAAATGGGGCGAACAAATGTGGAGAGAATATTTGCGGCAGGAGATGTTACTGACGGCGTGAGACAAATTATAACAGCATGTGCAGGAGGAGCAAAAGCTGCTCTGGCAGCGATGAAAGCAATTGGCAAGAGAAGCCCTTTCTGATTAGCTAACTTAACCATCGTTAAAATTTTGCAATCAAGTATTGAATATTTATTTTAATAAAGTTTTAAAAGTACTTAACCATTTAATGTTATGAGTGAGAAATATAAGTGGGGAGTTTTAATTTTCATTGTCATCTCCCTTTTTTCAATCCATTTTTATGGCAGAGGCGAAACAGTTACAGATACCACTCCACCGGTAACAACAATAGAATTTGCTGGCCCCATTTATGAAAAAGATGGTAAACAGTGGATAGGAAGCCAGACATCAATATGGCTGAATGCAACAGATAATTTCAAAGTTAAATACCTTTATTATGAGATATGGAAAGATTCTGATAACGATGGCATTTTTGAGACTTTGGTGGAAAGCAGGACAGTATATGATAGTTCTGCCTATGATAAAAACCCAGCTTTTGGAAAAGTATCTGTTGAAATTAAAATTAACGAGGAATGTTATCATAAAATAATATACTACAGTTCTGATTATGCTGGAAATATTGAATATCATGGTGTGGTGTTGACTGAAGAATGGCGTTATGAATTTGAATTTAATGTTGTTCACACTCCAGATAATGTTATATTTGGTTCATCTCCCGCCATAGCCAATTTATCAGGAGATGAAAATCTGGAAATTTTTACAGGAAGTGATGAAATAAGGGTACCCATGCCAAATGGAACGTTGGCCAGAGGAGCCTGGAGATGTTTTGATGCCTTTGGAAATGTAATTTATATCATGGATACAATGACAGATGAGGCAAGAAGCTCACCAGCAATTGCAGATATGGATGGAGATGGAATAAAAGAAATAGCTGCTGGGACTACAAGTGGATGGTTCCTTGAAGTGATAGAAGATGGCCAGTATGAATGGTCTTTCCCCACTTTAAGCAATGGTGCTGTGACTGGCGGCAATTATGTCTGGCATTCATCGCCAGCAATTGTTGATGTTAATCCTGCTGTAGATGGCATGGAAGTTATTGCAGGAGATAATCCTCATGGGAGTGTATGGTGTTTTGATGGAGATAACAGCGATGGAATAGATGAGGGAATAACCATAAATGCAGGCTATTTTCCTGGTTTTCCAAATGGTCTAGGAATAGAAGGGGTAGAATGGGATGTTTTATGGGTTTTCAATACAGCTGGCAGAGTTATTGCTTCTCCTGCAGTTGGAGATGTCGATAATGATGGAGAGATGGAAGTTGTTGTTGGAGATCTTAATGGAGTATTGTATATAATAGATGCATTGAGTGGCATCCAGGAATGGAATTTTAGTACAGGAGGAGCCATATATTCATCAGCTGCTCTGGCAGATATTGATAATGATAGTTTGCTGGAAATAATATTTGGCTCAAATGATGGGAATCTGTATTGTCTGCAATGGGATGGAATAACCGGCAATGAAGAATGGAGTTTTGCTACAGGAGGAGCAGTTTATTCTTCACCATCTGTTGGAGACATAAATGCAGATTATGAATATGAAATAATATTTGGCTCAAATGATTATAATATATATTGTTTGAATGCCACCGGAAATCTTTTATGGAATGTTACAACAGGAGGAGCGGTATATTCATCTCCGGCTCTGGCAGATGTTGAAATATTTTCTTATAGAGAAGAGTGGCCAATGTTCAGAGGAAATCGCTTTAGAAATGGGTTTTATCCAGAAAAGGGTAAAAGGCTTGAAATCTTCATTGGCTCAGAAGATAGCTATCTCTATGAAATAGATGGAAACGGAAGCATTGTAAACACGTTTTTAACAAATGGTCCAATTCATACTTCTCCATCTGTTGCAGATGTGGATGGGGATGGGTTTATCAATATTCTTTTTTATGACTGGGCAAGAGAAATAAGCAGTGTGCAGAATGATACTTTCTGGTGTCTAGAAAGAGCATATCAGAACGTGAATTTTGTCAGAGTGGATGCAATTGCCCCGCAGACTGTTAAGGAAGTTATTAGCAAAGACAAATATAATATAACTTCTTCCACCAACATATGGCTTAACTCTACAGATGTTGGAAACTGTACAGTTGGAGTGAAGTATGTCCACTATGAGATATGGCATGATAGCAATAAAGATGGTGTTGTAGATACTTTGGTAGAAAGCAAAACAGTATATGATAATGGCATAGATGATTTTAATGCAGCAGATGGACTGGTATCTGTTCTGCTTCATATTGTTAACAAAGGAATAAATGAGTTGAGATGGTATGCAGAGGATTATGTTGGTAATAGGGAGATAACCCATATCCAGGAGCATAAAGTGATTGTTTATGCTCCTTCATTAATAATAACAAAAGTGGATAGCAAGGATCCAATTCGCCCAGGAGAATTCCTTAATTACACAATAACAGTAGAAAACACAGGAAATGCAAATGCAACCAACGTCATCATAACTGAAACATATGATCCAAATGTTTCATTCATTTCTGCCAATCCAACACCAACAATAAGCAACAACGAATGGCATATTAGCCTATTACAACCAGGAGAAAGCTATACAATTGAAATTAAAGTTCAAGTTCATAAGCCACTGGAGAACATAATACTCAACAATACTGCAAATGTAACATGCAATGAAGGAAAAACAAATGAAACTTATGAAGAGACTCAAGTCATATCAGCTCCAGAGCTAGTAATAACAAAAGAAGCAATAGATGTTAATGGCTATCCATTAGAACCAGGAGATAAAATACGCTATATAATCAATATAACAAATGTTGGAGACAAAAATCATAAAGACAATGCAGGAAATGAGCTTACAGATTACATTCCTCAATATTCATCATATGAATCAGGCTCATTAAAAGCAAATAAAGGAACAGCATCATATGATTCAATTAATAAGAGAATAATATGGAATGGAATGGTTAATGTTACTGAAACAATAACAATTGAATTTAACGTAACAGTTGCATTTCCATTGGATAATGGAACAGTAATAAGCAATGATGCTTTGTTATACTGGGATAGTGATGGCAATGATGTAAATGATGAAACAACGCATGCATATGCTAATTTAACTATCATTTCTTCTCCATTACTCACTATAGAAAAGACTGACAGCAAAGACCCAGTTCATCCAGGAGATTATCTAAATTACACAATAACAGTAGAAAACACAGGAAATGCAAATGCAACTAATTTAATCATAACTGAAACATATGATCCAAATGTTTCATTCATTTCTGCCAATCCAACACCAACAATAAGCAACAACGAATGGCATATTAGCCTATTACAACAAGGAGAAAGCTATACAATTGAAATTAAAGTTCAAGTTCATAAGCCACTGGAGAACATAATACTCAACAATACTGCAAATGTAACATGCGATGAAGGAA
>JAJRYN010000121.1 GCA_024275755.1 archaeon
GCTTCTATTCTCACTGAAGAGGGACATGATGTAAAAGCAATAGATATCCGTGGGGAGGAAAATGTGGTGAAAATAATAAAAAGAGAAATTTCATCGACAGATGCTATTGGCATAACCGTGCCAACTTTTGCCCTCCACAATTCCATAAAGCTAATAGAAACAATAAAGGATATGGACAATGAAATTACAGTCATAATAGGGGGACCGCATTCGACTCTTTATCCAGAAAAATCTCTTCATGATATGCCTGCGGAGATGCTTGTTGTTGGAGAAGCGGAAAAAAGCATAGTGGATCTGGCAAAGATTCTTGAAGGGGAATTAGAAACGGAGGAAGGAAGAGGAATATACTTCAGAAAAAATGGTGAGATAAGGGTTGCCAAAGAAGCAGAAATTGTAAAGAATATAGATGCTATTCCATTTCCAGTCCATCATTTAGTGGAGAAATATGATTATGGTTATACCTATGGCTTTAAACTATTTGAGGGGAAAACAACAGCCGTGCTTACAAGCAGGGGCTGCCCCAGAAAGTGCAGATTTTGCAGCAGGCGATTATTATCAATGGGCAAATATAGGATGAGAAGTGCTGAAAATGTTGTGGAGGAGCTGGAGATTCTATATGAGAGAGGCTATAAAAATATTATAATAGCAGACGACAACTTTATGAGCAGCCGCAAGAGAGTAGAAAAAATAATGGACATGATTATGGAAAAGGGGCTAACTCTTACTCTATTTATCAATGGGGCGAGAGTGGATTCGGCAGATAAAGAATTATATGCTAAAATGTGGAAGGCAGGAGTGAGAATGATATCCTTTGGGATAGAATCGGGCAATCAGGATATTCTTGATTTTTATCTTAAAGGCACAACCCTTGAGCAAATAAGAAGGGCTGTTGAATTGAGCAGAAAAACAGGATTTTTCACAGTGGGTACGTTCATAATAGGTGCTCCTATTGAAACAGAAGAACATATAAAAAATACAATAAAATTTGCATGCTCTCTTCCATTGGATATGGCCGAGTTTTTCATTCTGCGCTATATGCCCGGCTCGCAGCTATGGGATGAAGCAGTCAAAGAAGGTAAAATCAAGGAAGATGAATATTTGGTAGAGAGCGATTGCAGGAAAGGTCTTGGATTATTTACACAAGAAGAGTTAATGAAATGGAAGAAAATCGCATATAGAAAGTTCTATTTTCGCCCATCATATGTTGCAGGAGAGGCAATTAAATTTCTTTCCAGATTCGATGCCCGTTTGCTAAAAGCTGGTTTTTCTATGCTTAAAATATTATTATATAGAACAGAGAAAGAGGAAGAAGTGTGGCAATCTTTGCAGGATTAAAGCAGTGCTTCCTCAATTATCTTTTTATCCAGTTTTGATATAATTAAAGGAGGAGAAGTTGCTCCTTCTGGTTTCTCCACTTCCTTTACCTCTTTAACCTCTATCTTGACGCCCTCGCCAGCAAGTTTTTCATAATTTTTCTTGATTTCTTCCAGCAGTGTTTCCACATCTACACCTTTGTTTCTTTCTTCCTCATCTATTTCTATTCGAATTTCTATGTCATCTATGGCCTTCTGAACAAACTGGAACCTTTTAATCTGATACGTACCATACTTGTTCGCAGCCTCCGCCAGAGGCATTGGAATTGTTGCAGGAGGAAATATTTTTCCACTTGGCAGAATAATCGCATCTCTTTTTCTTCCTTCCAGATTTTTGAGCAATGGAGTATGCATACCACAATCACAATAATTTCCAGTGAGAGAGGCGATATCGTTTAGTCCGGTGTACCTTATTATAGGTGTACCTCCCGGATATAGCCTTGTTATAACGAGGCTTCCAAATTCCCCTTCTTCAACCGCCTCTCCATTTTTATCTAAAATTTCCACATGCACAAAATCGCTATTTATATGGAAGCCACCATGTAAGCATTCAAAGGCTATTGTTCCTCCTTCTGTTGTTGCATACAAATTGAAAACCTTTGTTCCAAAGGCTTCTCCTATATAATTGCGTGAATAATCGTCTAAAACCTCTCCACTAGATATTATGTATTTTGGATTAACCTTCTTTCCCATCCCTTTTCTTTTAAGTGTTGCTATTCCCATCAAAACACTTGTATAGCCGATAAGCAATTCTGGCTGAAAATCCTCCATTTTTTTGAGCAAGCTTTTTGCTTCTTCACCTGTATACAAATTCTGGTAATTATCCAAAGAAAAGAAGGTTGAAAGATTTTTCAGCAGCCCTTTTTTTAGACATTCTTCATCGGTTGTCTTTGGAACAGAAAAGTCGCCTATGTTGGTTATCTTTGTCTTCCTCCAGTGCATCCCATATGCCTTAAGCTGCCTTACTCCTCCTAAAGCTTCTATCACAAGATATTCCATATCTTTATACATCATTACAGGTCTGCCAGAGGAGCCAGAAGTCCCCACAAGAAATGCTTTATCTTTGTTATAGCCAACAGGAACAATATCATCTGGAAAACCCTTTATCAAATCCTCTTTTGTAATTAAAGGCAATTTATGCAAATCATCTATGCCGCGAATATCATCTGGATGAATGCCAGCTTCCTTATATTTGCGGTGGTATAGGGGAGCGAGATAAGCATATTTCAAGGCTTTTCTCAAAGCTTTATCCTGGTATCTTTTAATCTCCTCAGGCTTAAGCTTCCAAGCCCTGTTTACACCTGTTAGATATTCTTTAATAACTTTTGCTGTAAATACTGGATTAAGGAAGGGATTCATATTCTGCTAAAAAGATGAAATATTTAAGTTTTATTTAGCAGAAAGCAAAAAATGCTGGGGTAACAGTTTTATTATACTTTTTCATTTCTTTTTCTTTTTCCTCCAAATCTTTCCCACTCACTAATTAAACAGCCACAATATTTCTGGCTATATAAGCTATATGCCTTGGCTATTGCTTTTCCCTGTTGCCATCCCTGACGAAAATCTTCATAGTAAAATTCAATATTATATTTTTCTGCCAGTTCCTTGCCAATTTTTTTTATCTCGTCATGATATTGATGGTGAGAAACGAGCAGTGTTGTGGTAAATGCATCGAAGCCATTTTCCTTTGCATATCTGGCGACTTTTTCAAGCCTATAAATATAGCAATTTTTACATCTATCTGGTCTCTCAATATTTTTCAGTTGCATTTTTAAATATTCTATAAAATCATATTCATCATATACTACCTCAACATCTTCAATTTCAGCATATTTTTTCATAGCATCCTCTCTTGCTCTATATTCCATATATGGATGAATATTCGGATTATACCAGTAGCCGACAACTTCATGTCCCTCTTCCATCAATCTTTTATGGGGGTATGCAAAGCATGGTGCACAGCAAATATGCACAAGAATTTTCATCTGCTTACCCTTCCTTCAATTTCCTTTATAAGCATATGGATTGGATAATTGAGTATTGTATATCCCATTTTGCTTTTATATATAAAATCCTGCTGCAGGAGATCCTGAAAGATTTTTTCAAATTTTTTATCATCAATATCGATGCCATATTCTTCTTTTCTTATTTCTAATGCCTCTCTAATCTTTTCCATGCTTGTGTAAGCTTTGTTTTTGCATGCTGTCGCCACAGCCAAAAATACAATCAATTCCTCCTTCTCCATGCTTTCTAAATCACTTATCCACTCCTCTCTATTGGCCTCTCTAACATCGTCTGGAACAATTTTTTCTTCTCCTTTGCTTTCTGCTATCATTGCAGCGTTTCTAAGCAAGTCTATTGCTGTCCTCATATGACCTGGAGAATGCAAAGCTATATCTGCAATTAAAGAGATTATTTCATCATCTATGGCCTTTGCTTCCACACTTTCTTTAGCTCTGTATTCTAGAATTTCCTTTATTTGTTCCCATTTATATGGCTTTAGCTCAACAATGGCTTTATCAGCAAAAGTACTCCATATGGCATCATCATTTATTACTTGTCTCAAAATAAAATGATTTCTGGTTATAGCGATATAGTTTATTTTCTTTCCAAGTTCATATTGTCTGGATAGAGCATAAGCAAAATGCCTCAATTCATCAACATTCATTCCATCTATTTCATCCAGAATTATTGTTTTTCCTTCTTCAACTTCATTCCATAACTTCTGTGTTGGCAAACCAGCTGGATTGAAGCGTGGCTTGAGTTGCTTTAAAATTTCTTCAAGCACCCTGTGCTCCGTCTTGTTCATATAACAGTTGACATAAGCATCCCCGCCTATGTAACGGGCGAGCATTGTTTTCCCTGTGCCCACTCCTCCGCTTATCAAAGCTCTTCCGCCCTGCATGAAAATTTTCAATCTTTTTATTTCTTCATCTCTACACAAAATTTTGGAAGGCACATATGATAAATCCAATTTTCTTGCATCTTTTAGAATCACAATATATTAATGTGGCTGGAATAAAAATATTTTCTTTTGGATGTTTGAATATGAACGAATCAGAAATAATGGAGGCATGAACAAAAGAAAATGATTACAGTTTGTCAGGAGCCCTTTCACTTATAAAAATTAAAAAAAGGGAGAGGATAGCTATAGCCAGTGTGTAAATTCCATGCTGACGTCTGTTGCTTTGTTGCCTGCTACGTCATATGCAGATACTGTTAGTGTGTATTTGGCTGGAAGTAAATTGAATTTGTGCCACCAGATTTCATATGGCTCTGTTGCCTTCTCGTAAGTCATGCCATTTATTGCAAAGGTTACATAGTCCACACCAGATGTTGCATCGCTTGCACTTGCCTCAAATGTTATTCCGCCAATGATTATTGTCCTTCCAAGTGGATTCTTGAACAGCTCTTTGCCAAGCAGGTAAATGTAGCCTTCGTGTGGATATAATATGCTGACCGCTGGTGCTGTGTGATCAATCTTAAATGATATGCTGCCAATATCACTTGGATTGCCTACTTCATCAACTGCATAATATTCAACGATATGTTCGCCATCTACATCTATGGTGAACGGCGCAGTATAAAGCTTCCATGAACCACCATCAATGCTATAGTAAATGGATGCCACCTTAACATTGTCTTCTGCTATTAATGTTACTGTAACTGGGCTCTTATACCAGCCATAGTTGCCATCCGGTGAAGATGGATCTAATGTTGCAGTTATTGTTGGTGATGTATAATCAACTTTGCCTTCAATACTTACATTGTCAATAAGCCAGCCATAGTCTTCAACATTTTCATTGCTGATGAATCTATATCTTATAAGCACTGATTTATTTCCTCCAGCATATTTTGTAATGTCTATTTCTTCATTCTCCCATGCATTGCTGCTGTTCCTCTTGTAAATTCTGAGGGGTATCCATGTGTTTCCTTCATCTATAGAAATTTCAACCCACCCTTGATCATTTTCATCTGCAAATGAATAGTTATGCTGCCATGTAAGAATTGCTTCATATGCATGCATCAGGTCAAACTCGAAAATGAGCTTTTCATCAACATTTGGATAGTACTTTCCATATCGTGGATGCCATGTTCTGTTCTCACCGTTCCAGAACCATTCTGATGTGTCTCCATCGCCAAATAAATCTTCAACATGCCAGTGACATCCAGCAGGAGTTACCATATGATACCAGAGATTCGCACTTTTGGATGCATTTTCCATATCATCATAGAATACTTCCTCGCCATCCACTTCGATACTCACATTGTCAATATACCATCCCTTCCATCCTTCAAATTCATCAGAGAAAAATCTGAATCTCACATGCATCTGATCGGTGAAGAAAGTCCATGGCACAGTTGACCCTGGAATTAAAGGCACTGTAATATCCACCCATCCTGTACTGTTGCCCTTTATATCATACATTATATCCCATGTTATTCCGCTATCATTACTTACCTCTACATATCCATGATCCCAGGTTTCCTCAATGTTATATCTTGTGGAGAAATTAATCCATACCTGTGAGGCTTTTGACCAATCAAATGTTTCATTTATATACAGGCTATCATTTCGCTCATTTGCATATCCATTTAACTCTTCTCTACCATTCCACCAGAAATGATTTGTTGGACAAATTGAACATTCCTCCACAATATGCCAGTCATCTGGTTGCCATGCTGTATTATCTTCCTGTGACCATGTGTCCTCATCTGTATATATCTGTTTGTATATTCTTGTTTGAGCATCCTTTTTATCATTTGATGGATCCATATCACACTCCAGCTTGACTTGGGCAGTTATCACATAATCGCAATATTCTGTTGTATTCCATATAAAGTTCAATATTCTTTTTAATTACATTTATCTATGAACAGGAGGTGATGAGAAAAGGCGAAATGAAATATATGAGAGAAGTAAATGAAGTGAAGATTGAAGGAAGTAAAGCTGAAAGTATAAGAGGAGGTAAAGGTGGAAGAGATAAAAGAAGGAAGTGAGGGAGTTATGAACGAAGTGAGGGAGAAGAGGTAAGAAAACGAAACAATAAAA
>JAJRYN010000010.1 GCA_024275755.1 archaeon
AAGGAAAAGGATGCATTGCTCAAAAAATGGCATCCTGATTATAAACCTGAGGCAAAGAGAAAACTGAAAGTAGGAGTAAGCAAAGGAAGTATAGTCCCAAATGAAGTGGCTGATTTACTCGAGGCATATCCTCTCATAAATCCAGATGAAATTGATTTGAGTCAGGTTGACTATGAGGCAGATATCTTAATAATTGGTGGAGGAGGAGCGGGGACAGCCGCCGCCCTATATGCATATTACAATGGAATAAAACCAGAGAATATTATAATAGCGACTAAGCTCCGACACGGCGATTCAAACACAATAATGGCTCAGGGTGGAATTCAGGCAGCAGATAAACCAAATGACTCTCCAATCATTCATTATTTAGATGTAATAGGCGGAGGGCATTTTGCAAATAAGCCAGATCTGGTGGCAAAACTTGTTATGGATGCGCCTCTCATCATAAAATGGCATGAAGAGCTTGGGATAATGTATGATAAAAAAGAAGATGGAGAAATGATTACAATTCACGGCGGCGGCACTAGCAGAAAAAGAATGCATTCTGCAAAGGATTACACAGGCATGGAGATAATGCGTGTGCTTAGAGACGAGGCAAGAAATATTGGTATAAAGGTTCTTGAATTTTCCCCAGCCATCGAACTTCTCATGGATAATGATGGCAAGGTTGCTGGAGCATTGCTTTATAATATGGAAACAGACCAATACTATGTTGTCAAAGCCAAAGCAACTATATTGGCAACAGGAGGATTTGGCAGATTACACATTCAAGGATTTCCAACAACAAATCATTATGGAGCAACTGCAGATGGCCTGGTCATGGCTTATCGCCTTGGAGCTAAGCTTCGAGACATGGATTCTGTTCAGTACCATCCCACTGGCGTGGCATATCCTGAGCAAATAGTTGGCCTGCTTGTTACAGAAAAAGTAAGAGGCTTGGGAGCACAGCCAGTTAATGTTGATGGTGAACAATTTGTCCATCCTTTGGAACCTCGAGATGTGGAGGCAGCTGCAATAATAAGAGAATGCTATGGGCGCAACAAAGGCGTTATCACACCAACTGGAATGCGCGGCATATGGCTTGATTCCCCAATGATTGACATAATACATGGCGAGGGTACAATTGAGAAAAGATTGGGAGCAATGTTCAGAATGTTTAACAGATTCGGCATTGATATGCGATATGAGCCAATTTTAGTATTTCCAACCCTTCATTACCAGAATGGAGGCATTGAAATAGATGCTGATGCCAGAGTTTTAAGCAAAAAAGAAGCTATACCCGGCTTATTTGCTGCTGGAGAAGTGGAAGGAGGAGTTCATGGTAAAAATCGCCTCATGGGGAACTCATTGCTTGACACCCAGGTCTTTGGAAGAGTAGCCGGCATTAACGCCGCCAAATATGCGAAGAAAGCAAAGATTGGCAAACTTAGCCTGCAGCATACCAAGAAATATATAGAGGAGCTAAAGAAGGCAAAAATAAAGGAGGAAAGAAAGGCACCAATACTGCTACCAGATTACAGAGAAGAAAAGGTGCTATCCAGGGCAATAGATGTTCTATAAGCTATCTTCTTTTCTTTTCCTTTGGCATTATCTTTCCTTTCTTTACTTTTATTAGTTCTGCTTTTTCAAGCGTCTTTAAAATTTCATTTATGGCGGGCTTAGTTAAACTAATTTCGTTTCCATTCTGTTTCAGAATTTTTATACTTTCTATATATTCGTCCAAATCCATTTTTCCTTCTACTTTACTTAGCGTCATTGTTACAATATCTGCCATAAAAAGGAGTTTGGAATATTCTGGTTTTTCCTTGGTGAGTTTTTCAAGGCGTCCTGTTTCATATACAATATCGATTAAATTTGCATATACATCCACTCTCTTATCAACCAACGCTTTCAGTTCATATTGCAAATCAAGTTTATTAGCTTCATCATCACTTACACCATGAATGTATATTTTGATAAAAGGGTCATCTGGAATTTTTCCATACATTTTTCCATTTTCATATCTTATTCCATTTTTTTCCAGTAGAAAGTGGAAGAATATCATGAATTCCATTTCTCTAAAGAATTGGTTCAGATATTTCTCCAGCTTTTCTTTTCCGATTTCTTTTGCAATCTCATCATAAATTTTTCCGCTTTCAACGATATCTGAATTTTTTATTCGCTCACTTACTGTTTTTCTTAATTCTGCATATTCTTTTCTCTCTGGCATAACCAAATCCAAAAATTTCTCTTCAAAATCTTTTTTATCCATACCGTCTTCCATGACTTCTCTTGCCTTCCCCATATATTCTTCCATTTTTCTAACTTCTTCAGCAATTTTTCCCTCCTTGTATTTCTCTTTTAACTCGCTTATTTTTCCCTGAATGCTGTAGCTTCCTTCCCCTTCAATATTTAAAGAATGCTTCAATTCTGTTCTTATTCCTGCTTTTCTCAAATCTTCAGCAACAATTTCTGCCTCTCCTTCGCCAAATGTTCCTATATATACTCGCATACCTGTAAAATTACTGCCTATTTTATAGTTTGCTCAATCCAGCATCATGCTTCCCAGCTCATTCAATGTGTCCATATCATTCATCTTTATCATTTTATCTGAAATCGTATAAAGGACATTATCAATGTAAAGGCATCTGTTTATAAAATAAGGGCTATACCAGTAATAATATGTTTCATTACTTTCATTGCCCATATGGGTTATTCTCCCCTTATATTCAAAGCCATTCTCCAAACTTATTTTATAAACATATGCTCCCTGAAAAGTAAATTCACCATACATATTTCCTGTGTAATTCTGCCTGGCTTTTATTTCATCGTCTATTTCATATACAGCAACAGGAATAATGAAAATTCCTTTTTCCCTATCGAATAAAAGGGCTTTATGATCGTGTAAAACAGGACTATCTGTCCCTCTGTCTCCTATAACTACTTTTGACATTTCTACGGGCTCTTCAGGATTGCTAACATTAAATAATGCAATTTTAATTCCCTGATACCATGCAAAATCACCTTCCATAGCTTCGACAGTTTCTTTACCTATTCCAATTATGTGATCTTCATCATATGGATGAAGATAATCAGAATAGCCAGGTATTTTCAATCTGCCCAAAATCTTTGGATTGTAAGGGTCAGATAAATCAATTGTAAAGAAGGGATCCACTTTTTTGAATGTTACGAGATATGCTCTGTTTCCCATAAATCTCGCTGAATAAATTCTTTCTCCAGGTGCAATGTTTTCTATTTTGCCAACAATACTCAAATTTTCATTGAGAATATAGATGTTATTGCTTGAATTGCCACTCCATATATTGCCAACTGTAGTAGCTATTCTGAAAAATCCATTGTATTCGTCCATTGAAAACTGATTCAGTACATATCCTGGCACTTCGCCCTGCGCCTCGTATGAAATTTTGCCATTTTTTATTGATATTCTGTAGATTATTGTCTTTTCTCTATCATAGTAAGAGGATGCTTCGGTCAATATATGCACATCATATTCACGGCTTGCAAGAAATATGTTGTTCTGTGAAACGTATAATGTCTGAGCATTTCCTATGAGGAAGCTCTTTTGTGTAACATTTCCGCTGCTTAAATTAATTACCATTACGTTCACCATCGAGTCGGGCGAGTAAGGCATATCCATATAGTAAATGCATGACGGTGGCACCTTCGTTGTTTCATTATTTATTTTTATCTCTGGAACATTAACTGTTACATTTCCATCCAGGATGTAATAGATGCTGTAATAATATTCCTGGCTGATTACATAAACATAATTTTCCAGCATTCTGGCATCAAAATATGCTCCGTCCATCTCAATCTCTTTTGCAATTTGTGGCGATGATTTATTGGTTACATCATATATTTTAATAACTGTTGTCGGCACACCGCTCCAGAAACTTTCATTTTGAATGCTAAATGTCCTGTAAGAGTTGCCAAAGATGATGAGGTTGTTTTCGTTTATGAAAATATTCTCCACATGAACATCTTCCCCCATATATATTTTGGATAGAATGCTGGCATTCTCTGGAGGATACGCCCTTATAATGTAAATTTTCTGATTTGCAACTAGGTAAATATACGTTCCATCTGTTTTAACAATATCTGGTTCATCCACGCCTTCCACCTGCACATTTGTTCTGGAAAAATCTATATTGCTGTCTCTTGCAATATATGTGCCTGCTGCGTCAACACCTGCATTCATGATGGATAATTTTTCAGCATAATATTCGCTGGAGGGGAATTTATTAAAATTACTCTTCAAAAAATCCACCATTTCCTCATATGATGAAAACGTTTTGAGGCCATATGTATACGCCTCTCCAGAGGGAAAGGTTATGAATGCTGAGACAAAGATTGCACATATGATGATTAAAACAATAAGTCCATTTCCTTTCATGCTGAATAATATATCCCAAATTTATATATGTTGAGTAAATGTTAACCAAAAGGCAAATGATTTTTTACAAAGATATAATTTCCATTTTGTTTCCTGCTTCCTCATTTTTATTTATTGCAATCATCCTTATGATATGCTTGCCTTTTTCTAGTTTCATGTCCATCATTACATCGCCTTTTCCCTCGTACACGAGTTCTCCATCAACATACAATAATGCTTCGTCTGCATCTATTATCTTTCCTTTTATGCTAAAACGCCCTATAACAATATTATTCTGGCTGTAAATTATTTTTCTTCCGTTGAAATATATGCCATATCTTGGCTCTTCTATATATGCTGCTGTCTGGCTTGCATATGGCATTTCTTCTTTGCTTAAGCCTGCAACCCATGCCACACTTCTCCTTAAAATCCACCAGTTGTAACTAATGCTGCTTGAATTATTGCTCACCCAGTTATAAATGAACCAAGTAAATGGCCCCATGTTAGGGCGGACAGGAAATTCTTCAACATATCCATCAAAATATGTTTTTCTTTCTGGATGAGGGCCAAATAAAACTAATCTGCCATCTCCATATGTTGTGGCTATTGCCGCATACTGCCCCTTTATATCAGTTGTTACATTCCTGTATGGAATCCATTCTCCATTTACCCATTTCCAGTAATGCAACGGTGCTACTTCCATCGGTTCTTCCGCATATATGGCAAGAGGAATAACTTCTCCCATCTTCTCATCTTTAGCATCACCTTCATACATGCCTGGCCCTCCCCAGTATCTTATACTTCTATAACCCTCATAAAATCCATCAAATATAGGCGCATCATTTTTTACAATATATACTTCTATTGGCGGTCCACCATGCCTCCAGTTTGATTTCCATAGATACTGCCACTCCTCATCCTGCTGGTCATTCACATATACATTGGCTATCTTCAGCACAGATAAATTAAGCACGCTGTTCGGGCTCAATCTTTCATTAAAACCGAGTGATGCTAAATTTGCGCCGCCGCATATGCCAATGTAGCCGCCACCATTTTCCACGAATTTTATTACATTATTTCGCCATCTTTTGTCCATTGCATCAAAATAATGTCTCCCACTTCCAGGAATAATAAAAACATCATACAAAAATATGTCTCCGTTGATTATTTCTTTCTTGCTTATTATATGTGGCTTTATTACATACTTCATACCATTTTTAGTCCAAGAATAATCTATTGTTTCTTCCACTTCCTGAGCAAATCTTTTAACATTGGAAAAATATATTGCCACTTTTATTTCCTTTTCCTGTATAGCATGGGTGTTTGAAATAGCTGGAGAAAGAAGCAATGTAAGAATTATTAACAACATTAAACCTTTCATGATGTTAAAAGAAGCCATATTAAAAATCTTTATGAATGCTATTCTTTTATCTCGCCCCTAGTAACAATATTTTTAATAACCCTCTCTACCCTGTTTATGGCTTCGATTGCCTTCAATATTTTATCCTCCACATTTTTTTCTTCCAGAGCAATTTCCAAATAACCTTTGGCAATTGCCATCGGATTAAAGAAATAGTGAGCGGTTTTGAGTTTAAATTCCCTTTCTCTTTCCAATGCTTTCTTTATTTTTTCCTCCGCCTTTACTTTATCAGTAATATCTATTGCTATTTCCAGTCTCACCTCTCTTCCATCAGGCCATTTTATGCCCCTATCAATGCACCTATACCATCTTTTATTCACTAAATTCTGCCATTCCCAGACATAAGTTTTTCCAAAATTTTCACCAAAAATTTTGTCGTTAGTGCAAAAATCGCATGGTTTGTCTCTGCCTTGTAATACTTCATAACATTTCATCCCTATTATATCATAGCCAACCTCTTTTCTCAGTACTCCATTCGCATATAAAATTTCATATGTTTTAGGATCTGCCACATAAATTGGCTCATCAATTCCTTCAAAAATTGATAAAAGTTGCTTCCTCTCCATTTCTATCTGCTCTTTTGTTGCCTCTATTTTTTTCTTGAGGGAGCTAACAACTCTTTTGTATTTTGACAGAGGAACAAAATGCGGTTTTTCACTTACCAGCCAGTGAAGCCCTATTACCAAACTTCCATACATCAGATTGAAAATTACTTCAGTAATTATGTAGCCTTTTTCGACACCAGTGAAGTTTGTGTAAAAATAGAGTGTGTCACCCACTATACCAAAGAAAATGCAGAAAGCTATGGCCAGCCAAAAAAGAGTTGTTTCTCTTACATAATAAATTAAAAGTAAAAGACCCAGAGTAAATAACATTATTGTGTCCAGAGCAGAACATATAATAAAGAAAGAGATGCTGGATGGTTTAATCTCAATACCTTGTAATAATAAAATTTGCAGTGGAAAATAAAAAATAAGGATTGCTACAAAAGTTAGGGAAACAAATAACAACAATAAAGAAGACATTTTGAGTTGTTTTACATAAGGCACAACATACTTAAAAATTAGATAAAAGACAGGAAAATATGCTACAAAATAAAATATAGTCCCCAGAGAAGAATCTTCCCCAATCTCCATATAATATATAGATATTACTTCTCCGATCCAGAATAGAAATATAGTGGCTCCCAGAAAAATTGCGATATCTTTGTATTTAATATCCTGATATTTATCGCCTCTGTATTCGTATATTCTCGCAATAAAAAATAAAATAATCAGTGGGGTAACTATCCTAAATAAATTTATATAGAAGTTTTGAAGTGGTTGTTTGAGGAGTAGAGGCAAAACACTCAGAAGAATGACAGTTGAATAAAGGAAGAAATAAAATAATTTTTTCCTTATCCTTAATTTAACCATGAATGTCATATCATTTTTTAATAGAATACTTTATAAAAATTAATCGAAAAATTGCAATTGCAAATTCAATTTTATTAGGTGACAGGAAGTTTTACACCTAAAATTGCTATACACGAACCAAATATTACATATGGCTTATTAGAAGAAAATGGAGGAGGAAGGCACAATTTAATACCCACGAATCCAAGCATTAATCCTAAAATAACGCCTTCCTGTTTCCATTTGCCGAATAAACCAACAGTTTCTATTTCTCCATCAATTGATAGATATATCGAAAAAGCCATTAAAATGTGAGGCATGATTGAAGCAGATATTATAAAAAGTTGAGGAATAACTTGAGTTATGATGTGACGGAGTAAGATGTTAATGAGCATGCGAGATGTTCCATAAATAAAACATAAAGCATTATATGAAAAGTTTTCACCATTGAATGCCTTCAGATTGTAACGAGGAATTGAAATTATGTCTTCTTCCTCCAAAAATTTCCTCAGTTCTTCTATTAAAACCGATTTAATTTTTGGATTGCTTTTTTCTATTTCTTCTACCTTTTTGTAAATAAAGATGGCTTTTCTTAGAGATATTTCCTTTATTTCTTCTTTTCCTCCATTCAAACATTCAATTATTACTTTTTTATCATCGATATTTTTAGAAATAACTGCAAAGGGCGTGCAAACGATTAGAAAGATAACAAATACACTCCCCAACTTCTTCATTATTTTTAATTTATTTTTTAATTTAAAGATTTTGTATCAAAACATTGCATTCACCGCAAATTGTATGGCATTTGTGGCACACTTTCGGACATACTGCAATGAGAATTATTTTTATATATCACTTTTGTATTGGGTTGCAATGACTACCGCCTATGATGTACCAGCTGAGCCATTAATCAAAAAGTTAGCTGAAAAGCTAAAAAATGAATTCAAAATAGAGCCTCCAGAATGGGCTAAATGGGTGAAGACAGGAGCCCATAAAGAAAGACCGCCAGAAAATCCAGATTGGTGGTATATTAGGGTTGCTTCGGTTCTTAGGAAAGTATATATGCGCGGCCCAATAGGTGTATCAAGGTTGAGAGGCTTATATGGAGGAAGAAGAGACAGGAGAGTGAAGCCATATAAACATGTTAAAGGGAGCGGCTCTATAGCAAGGAAAGCTCTGCAGCAACTTGAAGAACTTGGGCTGGTTGAGACTGTGGAAGGCAAGGGGAGAAAGGTGACCCCAAAGGGACAGTCATTAGTGGACAATACAGCTCATGAAGTGGCTAAGGAAATAGGAAACTTTATATAATAATTGAAAAGTGAGAAGATATGAATGATGCTGAGGAGATAAAGAGAAGGATGCTCGAACAAATGCAGAGGCAAATGGAAGAAGAGCAGAGACTGCAGGCTGAAAAGGAAATAATGGAGGCTCAGAAAAAGGCATTGCTAAGACATTTACTTGATGCAGATGCAAGAGCAAGGCTCGAAAGAATTAGAATGGCTAAGCCAGAAGAGGCGGAATATATTGAGATGCAAATTATCAGGCTTTATCAGATGGGAAGGCTTAAGGAGCGTATCACTGATGAGGTATTAAAATTATTGATAAAGAGTTTGTTACCCAAAAAGAGAGATATAAAAATAAGGAGGATATAAAATGGCGAGAAATAAACACGTTGCAAAGAAAAAGAGATTATTGAAGGCAATGAAAAGTAACAGGAGAGTACCAGCATGGATAATAATGCGAACAAATCGCCGCTTTCTGCAGCATCCAAAAAGGAGGCACTGGAGGCGCAATAAACTGAAGAGGTGATAGGAATGGAAGAGAGAATTTATACAATTCCTTTGATGAAAGCAAAATCGGTGCCCCGCACAAAAAGAGCGAAGAGAGCAATAAAGGAAATAAAAGAGTTTTTGGCACGCCATATGAAAGTGGAGGAAGTCAAAATTGATAGCAGCTTGAATGAGTTAGTGTGGGAAAGAGGTATTAAAAAGATTCCGAGTAAAGTTAGAGTAAAGGCAGTTAAAATGGAAGATGTTGTATGGGCTTATACACCTGAAGCTGAAGTGAAATTGCCGGAAGAGAAAGAAAAGAAAAAGAAGAAGGTAAAGGAAGAGAAGGAGGAAATTGAAGAGGCAGAAGAGAAGAAAGAAGAAATCGAGGAAGAAAAGAAGGAGGAAGTAAAAGAGATAGCAGAGGAGGAGGCAGAAGCAGAAGAAGTGAAGGAGGAAATTCCAGAGGAGCCTGAAAAAGAACTTAAGGAAGCTGAAGAAGTGACAGCAGAAGTGGAGGAAGAAAAAGAGGAGGAAGCGGAAAAAGAGGTAACGGAAAAAGTAGAAAAAGCTGAAGAAGTAGAAGAAATTGTAGAAAAAGAGAAAGAAACAGAGAAAGCTGAGGAAGAGGTTACGGAAGAGGTAAAGAAAAAAGAGGGAAAAGTGGAAGAAGCAGGGGCTCCAAAAAAGGAAGAAAAGGTAGCGGAAGAGAAGGAAGGAAAGGAGGAAGGAAAGGAGGAACAATAGTGCTACCATGCTGAAAAGAGTAGATTTCAATGGTAATCCACATGTGGGTGTTTATTGCAAAGCCAATGATGAAGTCGCGTTTGTTCAGCCGTTATTGCGGCCAAAGGATTTAAAAGAAATAGAGGAGGCATTAAAGGTTAAGGTTGTTGAACTGACCATAGGAGGAAGCTCAATAATTGGATCCCTTATTGCAATAAATTCTCATGGAATGATTTTAACAGATTTCATTGATGAAGATGAGCTTGCTGTTATTGAAAAAAATTTTAAAGGGGAGATATTGATAATAGATGATAAGTATAATGCCGCAGGCAATAACATACTGGCAAACGATTATGGAGCTATAGTTCACCCGCTGATTAAGGATGAAACAGTTAAAAAGATAAAAGAAATTCTTGATGTGGAGATAGAAAAATCCACAATAGCAGGGCTCAATACAGTGGGCATGGCGGCAGTGGCGACAAATAAAGGAGTGCTGTGCCACCCGAAAGTAGAGGAGGATGAAAAGAAATTGCTTGAGGAGGTGCTGGGTGTGGAGGTTAAGATAGGCACTGTCAATCATGGAATGCCTTATGTTGGAGCGGGCTTGATGGCAAATAGCCATGGAGCCATAA
Organism: archaeon; assembly: GCA_024275755.1. Classification (GTDB taxonomy): domain Archaea; phylum Thermoplasmatota; class E2; order UBA202; family JdFR-43; genus JdFR-43. The sequence continues at coordinate 10,314 of JAJRYN010000010.1, forward strand.
CCGGCATAAATACAACTGGAATTGAGTTAAATAGGATAGAGGATGCGCTGGATTTAATAGGTGATTAAAATGAAGGCATATAGAGTAAAAGGGGAATTTTTAATGAAGAATGTGTGGCAGCCTTTCAGCAAAGAAGTTGTGGGAGAGAATGAGGAGGCTGCAAGAGAAAAAATTTTATCGATAATTGGGAGCAGACATAAAGTTAAGAGGAGATTTATTAAAATAGCTGAAATAAAGGAATTGCAAAAAGATGAAATAGAGGATCCCGTTGTGAAATACATATTGGAGAGAGAAAATGAATGAAGAGGAATTTAACAAACAACTCTATCTGTTGCGGCGATACCAGGAGCAAGCAGAAGAAATTTACGGAGAGGTAGAAATTATAGAAAGATTGATTGAAGATTATAACAGGGCTATTGAAACAATGCAGGAGATGATAAGTGCTGCTTCAAAGGAAACATTGTTCCCAGTGGGAGGAGGAGTTTTTGCTTATGGAGAAGTTAAGGATGTGGATAAAGTATTGGTTAATATCGGCAGAGGAATTTTTGTTGAAAAGCCAATAAATGCTGCAATTGATACAATAAACAAGAAAATTGATGATTTAAAGAGGAGCCAAGAAAGACTTATAAAAACTGTAGAAGACATAAGAAAAAAGATGGAAGAAATAACGGAAAAGATAAGGGAAGGGAATGTTCAGGTTTCTGAGAAAAAAGATTAGAGCTGCAGAAGAAGCTATAGAAAAGGCGGAAGAAGAGGAGAAAAAAGGGATATTTGGAATAAGCGAAAAGAAAATAGAAGAACTTCTATGGCAGCTGGAAATGGCTTTGCTGGAAGCAGATGTGGCTTTAGAAGTTGTTGAAAAAATAAAAAACGAGATAAAGAAAAAGCTTGTTGGCGCTCCAAGAAAGGAGGCAAAAGAGCTGGTTGAGAAGGCCTTAAAGGACGCCATCAAAAATATTTTAAAGAAAAGTGAGGGAGATTTCTTCAAGGAAGTGGAGAAAAAAGAGAAGCCATATGTTATTATGTTTGTTGGAGTGAATGGCTCTGGAAAAACAACGGCAATAGCGAAGCTTGCATATCAGTTGAAAAAGCGCGGATACAGCTGCGTTATAGCAGCAGCAGATACATTCAGGGCTGGAGCAATAGAGCAGCTTGAAAAACATGCGGAAAAGCTTGGAGTAAAGCTGATAAAGCATGATTTTGGTGCTGATCCTGCCGCCGTTGCATATGATGCTATAGAGCATGCAAAAGCAAAGCATAAGGACTTTGTTTTGATTGATACTGCCGGAAGAATGCAGACCAACATAAATCTAATGGAGGAAATGAGGAAAATAAAGAGGGTTGCAAATCCTGATTTGATAATATTCGTAGGCGATGCTTTAACCGGCAACGACGCAATAGAACAGGCAAGGAAATTTAATGAGGTGGTTGGCATCGATGGCGTTATTTTAACCAAAGTGGATGCAGATGCTAAAGGAGGGGCTGCCCTATCCATTGCTTATACAATTAAAAAACCATTGTTTTTTATTGGCATCGGCCAAGGCTATGATGACCAAATTCCATTTAAAGCAGATTGGATGCTGGAAAGAATATTTGGCGAGGAGTGAATTCTTTTTATTTTTTCCTTAATTTTTGGAGGATTCTTTTCGCTATAGATACTTTTTATTTCTTCATGCTTTTCAAGCACCTCTCGCCCATCCACAAAATTTTTTCCTCAGGCTGCGGTTTTAATCCATATGAAACATGCATTCTATCCCCATTTCTTATACAGACTATGTTCCATGCCAAGCTGCTCCAAAATTTTACCCACAATATAATCAACCAAGCCATTTATGCTATCCGGCTTATGATAAAAGGCAGGCATCGCCGGCAAAATAGCAGCACCTGCTTTTTTCAGTTTTATCATATTTTCTAGCGTAATCAAATCCAAGGGTGTTTCACGTGGTACAACAATGAGTTTTCTTTCCTCTTTCAAGCAGCAAATGGCGGCTCTTGCAACCAGATTTATTGCCAAGCCATTTGCTACCGCCGCCAAGCTTTTCAAACTGCATGGAACAATTATCATTGCGTCATACATAAATGAGCCGCTTGCCAGCGAGCTTTCCATGTCGTCTTCATCATAAATTTTCTCTGCATATTTTGATAGTTTTTCTTCATTATAACCAGTTTCATATTCCATAATTTTTCTTGCATTTCTGGTTACTATTAAGAAAACTTGGCATTCTCTTTTTTTCAATTCCTGCAAAAGTCTTATACCATATATGCTACCTGATGCACCTGTTATTGCAACAACTATTTTCATGAACTAAAAATTGAAGGATGGTTATAGAATTTGTGGAAATGCTGCTTTCATCATTTCAACGATTCATTCATTGATTTGTTTTTCCAAATTTGTCAATATGACCATGTTGCAAAACTAAATTTTTTATATACTATTTTGATGCCTAATTATGGAATTTATCAAGTGGCTCAATGAAATAGATAAGAAAGATGTTGCTCTTTTTGGTGGGAAAAATGCTTCTCTTGGAGAATTATATAGAAATTTATCTGCTAAAGGAATAAGAGTTCCAAAAGGATTTGCAATATCTGCTAGTGCTTACAGATTTTTTATTGAATCTGCAGGACTGGAGAAAAAAATAAAGGAGGCATTATCAGATTTTGATAAAAACGATCTCAGAGAGCTTAAAGAGAGAGGAAGATATATCAGACAGCTAATCTTAAATGCTGATTTGCCAGAAAAGCTGGAGAAGGAAATAAGAGAAGCATACAGGCAACTTGAGGATATTTATGGAGAGAGTGTGGACGTAGCTGTCAGGAGTAGCGCTACTACTGAAGATTTACCAACTGCAAGTTTTGCTGGCCAATACGATACTTTTTTAAATATAAGGGGTGAGGACAAATTAATGGAGGCAATAAAGAAATGTTACGCCTCTCTTTTTACTGATAGGGCAATTTCATATAGAGTAGATAAAGGCTTTGGGCATCTCGATACATATCTTTCGATAGGCGTGCAGAAAATGGTGAGGGCAGACTTAGCATGCTCCGGAGTTATTTTTACTATTGACCCTGAAACCGGCTTCAAAGATGCTGTTTATATAACAGGCTCGTGGGGATTGGGAGAATTGGTTGTAAGAGGAGCTGTCAATCCAGATGCCTTTTATGTTTTCAAGCCAACTCTGGAAGCTGGATATAAGGCAATTATCGAGAAAAAGCTGGGGACGAAAAATAAAATGCTTGTTTATGGCGAAGATGGCATAATTGAAAAAGATGTTCCTGGACATATGACAGACAGCTTTGTTCTGAATGATGACGAAATTCTGCTTCTTGCAAAATGGGCAGTGGAAATAGAAAAACACTATGGGATGCCAATGGATATAGAATGGGCAAAAGACGGAATAAGCAATGAACTTTTCATTGTTCAGGCTCGCCCTGAAACAGTTCATTCTAGGAAAAGCTCGTTCGCTGTTTACAAACTTATTGAAAAAGGAGAAGTGATAGTTGAAGGAGAGGCAATTGGCAATGGGATTGGCAGAGGGGTGGCAAGGATAGTAATGAGTATAGATGATATAGAGGAATTCAAGGAAGGAGATGTATTAGTTACAGACATGACCGATCCTGACTGGGAACCAATTATGAAAATTGCCTCTGCTATAGTAACAAACAGAGGAGGCAGAACATGCCATGCAGCCATAGTGAGCAGAGAGCTCGGCATTCCCGCTGTTATAGGAACAAAGGTTGCAACAGAGGTTATAAAAGATGGAGAAGAAATAACTGTGGACTGTTCCGAAGGTATCGGGCGAGTATACAGAGGGCTTTTGAGATATGAGGAAGAAGAAATTTCTTTTGATGATGTACCAGAAACGAAAACAAAAATAATGATGAATGTTGCTATACCAGAAAAAGCATTTTTGCTCGCCAGAATTCCAAATGATGGTGTTGGCTTAGCCAGAGTGGAATTTATTATTAGTTCACATATTGGCATACACCCAATGGCTCTTGTGGAGTATGAAAAATTGAGAGCGGCTAGGGAGGAAAAAATAAGAGAAATTGTGGAAGAAATAGAGAAGAGAACGAGGACTTATAAGGATAAAAAGGAATTTTATGTGGACCGGCTGGCGGCAGGAATTGCAAAGATAGCGGCAGCATTTTATCCAAATGATGTGATTGTCAGATTCTCAGATTTTAAAACAAATGAATATGCCAGCTTATTAGGAGGAAATTTGTACGAGCCAATGGAAAATAATCCAATGCTCGGATGGAGAGGCGCCTCCAGATATTATGATGAGAAATTCAAGGAAGCTTTTGGTTTAGAATGCAGAGCGATTAAGAAAGTAAGAGATGAGATGGGGCTTAAAAATGTTAAAGTGATGGTGCCATTCTGCAGAACGCCTGAAGAAGGAATAAAAGTGATAAAAACAATGGAGGAATTCGGGCTTAAAAAAGGAGATATTGAAATATATGTGATGTGCGAGCTGCCATCAAATGTTATACTGGCAGAAGAATTCGCAAAAATCTTTGATGGCTTCTCCATAGGCTCCAATGACTTGACGCAGCTTACTTTAGGAATAGATAGAGATTCTGCATTGGTTTCTCATCTCTTTGATGAGAGAAATGATGCTGTCAAAAAGATGATCGAAATGGTTATAAATGTAGCTAA
>JAJRYN010000122.1 GCA_024275755.1 archaeon
CGATGCTATAGAATGTTATGACAAAGCATTGAAGATAAATCCTAATCATGTGGTGGCTTGGATTAATAAAGGATTGGCTTTAACAACCTTAGGACGATTTTACGATGCTATAGAATGTTATGATAAAGCATTGAAATTGTACCCAAGTTGTGCCCAAGCTTGGTTTAATATAGGGGTTATGTTAGATGATTTAAAACAACATCAAGAAGCCATAAAATGTTATGATAAAGCATTGAAAATAAACCCAAATTATGAAGAAGCCAGAAAAGCAAAAGCATACACAGAAAAGGTATTAAATAAGAAGTAACAGCAAAGCACAAAATTTTATAACTGTAACGCATAATAACATCGGAAACTGTTTTAAATATAATGAGGCAGGGAGGGGGGAGAAAATGTTTAAGATGGTTGAAAGACCACCAAAAACATTTTCACTCCCTGCCCAAAAATAAATATAAAAAACTTTTTTTTTAAATTTATGATGCATTGTAACCATATTTTCCATGATAATGTTTCAGGGAATGGTTAATTTATGATTCAAAATTTCTTTTTCGCTACCATTACTCACATTAATTTCCTTTAATGAAATCTCTCCATCCTCAATTCTAAATAAGTTGAAAGAAGGATATGATTTTCCTTTGAGACGGCGGGAGCATGCAGTGCCCGCTGTAATCAAATAAATATTTTCAAGTTTCCATTTCCAGGGCAAATGTTTATGGCCAGATAAAACAAAATTTATTTGTAATTTCATACATAAATTTAAAACATCTCCTGCATCTATTGGTATATTTCTCTCTCTTCCTGTTCCAGGAATAGGTATTAGATGGTGGTGCAGGGCAAGAATTTTCATTTTATCTGTCGCCATTTTTTCCTTAATCATAGAATAGTTTTCTCTTCCTATATGTCCGTCATCTATATCTGGCTCACTGGAGTCTATACCTAAAATAACTATTTCATCATTCTCATATAATGGATATCTTGTTCCGAATATTTCTTCAAATATTTCATATCCTTTATTCCTTGCATCGTGATTGCCTGGAACAATGAGCTTTTCTGCGTCTATCCTCCCCAGAAATTCTTTTGCTATTTCATATTCATGTATGTATCCATCATCTGTAATATCCCCCGTTATGACAACTATATCTGGCTTTATTGAATTTAAAATTTTTATCAGATTTTCTCCCCATTTTTCAACGAAATTGCTACCCGTTAAATGTAAATCGGAAACATGCGCAACAATCATTTTCTCCTCACCTCTATTTCATATACTCCATTCTTTTTTATCTCAAATTCCACATTCAAAAATTTCTTTATGAGCCATATCAGTGTTGTGGCATGTTTACTCAAACTCCTGCATTTGAAAGTTGTTGCATCGTCCGCCATTGCCATATACGGTAACATCTGATCAACGGCATTTTCGTCTAAGTCTGCGCCTGCTTCTATCTCTGCTATTAGCTTCTCTGCCGCCTCTTTGCCAACTTGCTCCGCTGGCTTACCCTTCTCGCCTAAACAATCTGCTCCAAGAATTTTCCCTTTTGTCCACAGAACAATGCCAACGCCGGAGCAGGCAGCAGATGTTTCCTCTATCATAATGTCTGCTTCCATTCCGTGCTTTCTCAGTTCCTTTACGGCTGAATTTTCTATCCTCTCTGCAATTGCAATTGGTAAATTTGCAATGTTTATTATTCCCTCTATTCCCTCTATTTTCTCGTCGAATTCAAGTTTATTTAGTTTCTCGCAAGGATATATACGCACTTCCACCTCTCCTCCTCCAACAGGATAATAACCACGCTTATTCAGGTAAGATTCAATATTTCCTCCCATTTTTTCAAGCAATGGAACAATAACATTCTGGAAATAATCCCATGGTGGAGACCATTTTACATCTGTTCCTCCTCTCAACCTTAAATGGGTTTCATCCTTAGCAAATAAAGAGGGCAATAAACAGGCCTGCAATACAAGTGTAATGCTTCCTGCTGTTCCTATATCAAATTCATACTCTCCTCCTTTTAACTCGCCAGGATAAAATTCTATTGCTTTTGATCCAAGCTCAAGTCCTTTCACCTTTGCATTGCATATTTTTGCAACGCTTTCTATTGCTACCATATGCTGCCTCCTCAGCCCTGGATTGGGACGATTTGCCCTTATATTAAAAACTTTAACTGACTTATTTGTTAAAGCTGACAGGGC
>JAJRYN010000123.1 GCA_024275755.1 archaeon
CTCATTATAAATTTCCTCTGCCTTCTCTAGTTCTCCAACACTTCTTTCCAGAATTTTTTCTGATAGTGCTTTTGCAATGCCTCCTATAACCACCCTATTTGGATGAGTTGGCGCCCCAGCCAAATCTGTTAAAACTTTGTTAACCTTTTCCAAGGCATCCAATGTGCCGTTCATCGCATCATCCACATGCTTTTCATTTAGCAGATCTGGTAAAATCATGATATTATGGAGAAAATGACTCTGTATCCTGTTTAGGAGACCTATTGCCTCTCTCAGCATTATGCCATTTCTTGGAGGGAAAATACCAAAAGCGTGTTCAAATGCCTCACATGAAGCAATTGCATGAGCAGCATGACATATTCCGCAGATTCTCATTACTGCCTCCACAACAAAAAGAGGGCTTTTTCCTTCAACCATTTTTTCAAATCCACGTAATGGGGCAGAGGGAAGAAAAAAAGTTTTTGATTCTTTTACCACAAATTTTGCATCCCCACCTATTCTGGATAGTTCTTTCTCCACATGCAATTATCTGCGAAAGTTTTATAATACTTTTCTATTCTACCCTTACTTCAACCTCATTTTCTTCTTCTGCAATCCATGGAAGTTCTATTTCTACAACAGCATTTGGAGGAATGGTTACGCCTTCTATTCTATTCTTTTCCTTTCCATTTACCATCAATATAACTTTTTTATCCGTCGCTTCCTTTTCTCCAACATTTTCTATCCTGACCTTTGTGACGACTCTTTCTCCTTCTTTGAATTCCTCGGGTTCATGTGTTATTTCTGTTTTCAGTATCTCTCTGGGCTCTCTGAGAGTAACAAGCAGATTTATCTTTTCACTCTTTCCTTTTTCTGGCATTACAACAAAATCCAGAGACGTCCATTCATCTGGACTGGTGTCTTCTGGTACTTTCACCTTAAGTTTTACTTCTGCTTCTTCACCCCCGCCCAGAATAATTTCATCTTTATCCATATCAACAGTCCATCCTTCCGGTATTCTTCCTTCGATTCTGAATCTGTATTTCATCCTGTTCTTTTCATCTTTTTCCAGTGGATTTGTTATTTTTATGTTAAACTCTGCTGTTTTTCCAGGTGGCACTTCTGCCATTCTTTCATCGCATTCAAGCAGTGCCATTTTCTGAACAGTTCTCCCCATATAATATGCTATTGCAAGCAGAGCTATCACTCCACAAACAAAGAGAACGTAACCTAATGTTCTAAGTCCTCCCTCTCTCTTTCCTCCCTCAGAAGGTGTAACGAAATAAATTCGCAATGTTGCATCATCTGTGCTTTCTTTTTCAGAGTTTACCGATTTTGCAGTTAATGCAACAAGCCGTGTCGTTCCATTTGTAGCGTTTTCTGGTACTTCAACAAATACTTTTACATCTGCACTTTCTCCTGCATCTAATGATATGCTATTCTTTTCCAGGGTATATGGCCATACACAGGTTACAAATAAATCATAGGTGTCATACAAATCTCCTGTATTCTCAACCGTAAATACAAATGTTGCAGTTTTCCCTGGTTCGGCTTTCACTTCTTTACTCTTTGCAATAACTTTAACTCCATACTCTGGAGGCGCTATAGTTGTATTCAGCCATAGAGAATCACTCCCTGTGCTTCCTTCGGCATATATTGTTATGTTAAGGTAATCGCCTTCACTTGCATTTTCTGGAGCTGTCACAGTTACATCTGTATAGCTGAATGACCTAGCTGGGACCTTTACCTGAGTTTTCTCGATTTCAACTTTCCAGTCATCTCCAGTATAACTGGATGAGATTCTTACAGTATCGTTTTGCTCTCCATTATTATATATTATGACAGTATAAATTGCCTCTTTGCCCGGCTTCACTTCTTTTCTATTATTAAAGCATTCCAGACTTATTCCTTCTCCGGTTATATTGAAAGGCACCAGAACATATGATTTTGTATATGTTGAATCATACAAAACATAGGTGGCAAAAAATGGAGAGAGAATACTAAAAGGGAAATATGACAATAAATCAAAGGTCTTTTCTATTTTTATTCCCAAACAATGACCCGCAGGAATGACGCACTCAACATTATTTATTTTGAATGTCCATGATTTGAGAGTATTATTTTTTGGAAAGAAGATGGGTGTGGGGCGGGTTGAATCTATTATGTCTATATTGCCGGAAGGTGCAATATCAATTAAAGATGCTTTTATTATTTTCACCTGAAAAGGGAGTAAATCTTCTCTAATAAAAAATGCTTCAAGAAATACAGTTATTTTCACGTCACCATTTATTTTAGCATCTCTTTCAAAAGGAGGAGTTGCCCATATCGCCGCTCCTTCATCCAAATTTATTGATGCTGAGGAGCCTCCCTTTGGCTCCATATAGTCCATCAATTTATATTCACTATGTTCTGGATTCATATCATTATGTAACCAATAATATGTTTCCTGGGCTGCGGCGGACATTATGAAAGGAAGTAATAGTAATACGACAAACAACCTTTTCATATAAAAGGAAATAACCAATCATTATATAGATTTTGTTATGAATTAAGATGAAAATTATTTGCAAAATGAGAAGAAATTTTTTAAAGCGGCATGCATTTCATCCACATGATAACCGGAAATGAAGATAAACCTGTTATCAAAGTCCTTCCGGGAGAAAATGCCAAAAAAATTATAGAGGAAGATACAAAATATATTGCAAATACAACAAAGGCATCTCCAGCAGTAGTTAAAGAAGCAAAAGGAGTGGTTTTTGAAGATGTTGATGGCAATATATTTTTCGATTTCACTTCTGGTGTAGGCGTTGTTAATACTGGCCATTGCCATCCAAAGGTAACAGAGGCAATAAAAAAACAGGCAGAAAAGTTTTTACATTTTGCTGGCACCGATTTTTATTATGATTTGCAAGTAGAACTTGCAAAGAAACTCAGCAGCATTACACCTGGCGACTTTGATAAAAAGGTTTATTATGGAAACAGCGGGGCAGAAGCTGTTGAAGCAGCATTGAAAATGGCAAGATGGAGTACAGGCAGGAAGTTCTTCATTGCATTCATAGGTGCATTTCATGGAAGGACTATGGGTGCCCTGGCTTTGACAGCAAGTAAGATAGTCCACAAGAAAAAATTCTTCCCATGGATGCCTGGCGTTATTCATGTTCCCTATCCGAATCCATATCGCAATCCATTTGGAATAGATGGTTATGAAGAGCCAGATGAGCTTGTAAATGCTGTCATAAATTATATTGAATATGCTTTCCGCCATTTTGTGCCAGGTGACGAGGTTGCAGCTGTTTTTACAGAGCCAATACAGGGCGAAGGCGGTTATATTGTCCCGCCAAAAAATTTCTTTAAAGAATTGCTGAAGCTTGCAGAAGAGCATAACATCCTGCTCGTTGATGATGAAATTCAGGCGGGCTTTGGAAGAACTGGCAGAATGTGGGCTATCGAACATTTTGGCGTTGTTCCACATGTTATAACTACTGCTAAAGCCATAGCTTCTGGTTTGCCGCTTTCAGCATGCATTTATCCTGCAGAAAATGATTTTAAGGTGAAAGGAGCACATTCAACAACATTTGGTGGCAATCCTTTAGCCTGTGCTGCAGCTCTGGCTACTATAGAGGCGTTGGAGGAGGGACTAATAGAAAATGCTGCAAAGCAAGGAGAGATAATGACGAGGAGATTACAAGAATTGGTTGAGAAATATGAGATTGTTGGGGATGCGAGAGGCATCGGCTTAATGCAGGCAATAGAGATTGTTAAAAGTAAGGGGAGTAAGGAAATAAACCCAAAAGTAAGAGATGAAATTGTTGACAGAGCATTCAAGAAAGGACTTCTTTTGCTTGGATGCGGTGAATCTGCCATACGATTTATACCTCCATTATGCATAAATGAGCAGCAATTAAATAATGCAATGGATGTGCTTGAAGAGGCAATAAAGGAAGCAATGAAATAGCTATTTTATCTCTTCTTTTCCTTCCAACCTTTTTCTTATGTAAATTAAAAATTTCTGTAAATTTTTCTCTTTTATCTTGCTTATTTTTATCTCTATACTGTGATGCTTTTTGGAATGGAGAGTGCTTATTTTTACTCTTGCTTCTCCGTCATTCAGAGCATGTATTGAAGCTTGTTCCATCCTTTTATCTGATGCAACTTTTGCCATTTCCTCCATGGCAACTTTTATTCTCTTTGCTTTTATTTCTCTTCCATCTATTTTTATACTCGCTTTTCTGTAACCTGCCTTATGTAACGCTCTGAGTAGAATTTCGGAGGTTGGCAACAACTCAAAATGTTCCACAACTTTTTCATATCCAGCAATTTTTTGCAAAGTTTTCGAAACAATACCTGATGGCTTTTTTATTTCCCTCTCAACATTTAAATCTATGTCAATCTCCACATTTTTGAGCCATTTTTCATGTCTTTCAACCTTGCATTTTTTGCATTCATGTCCTCCATACACAGCATTGAGCCATTCATTTACTTCTTTGGGCGAGTAGCTCCACGGCGGTTCAGGATAGCGATGCCTCATGGATAGGGGTTGAAAGCAGGGTCGCCATATAAAGTGAATTCATGTATACAGACATACTTTTTATCCAGTGCCTTTGTTTCTTCCATACCAAAATTGTTTGCAGCATCAAAAAGAGGAGGAGTCCACATGAAAGTCGAATTTGCATCTTTTGGCAGATATTTATTTTTAGCGTTTCTCAAAGCTAGGCCAACAGTTGTATCGTTTTTAATCAAATCGAGAATGAAATCTTCTGCCAGCAGAGCACCAAAATGTAAATCAGGATATTCTCCGTAAAGCCATAAATTCTTGGTTGCATTTATGTAGCCATAGAAACCAAAGCCTTTGAGTATTAAACCAGGCTCTAAATAGCCTGGGTCGGCGGTATAACGAGTAGATGCAATGAATGAATTTACGCCGGCATGTATGTATACTTGACTGAGACAATTTTCTGGCAATAACCCTTCTATCTTGCCCACTAGGCAGCTTTCTATGAAAGCAACACTAGGATTATATGGCATGTTGATAACATGGCGGACGTCGAAGCTCCCCTTTCCAGATAAACCCGTTTTTAATCCTAGGCCAAGTTGATCGAATTCAAGCATATCCCCTGCTTCATAAAGGTAATGGGTGCCGTGGTCAAAGGCAAAAATATAGTTGCTTTTGAGCTGATATTCTCCTCCCTTCCTGTCCATTATAAGGCCGACTCTTTGAGCTTCTAAACGATGAGCAGGAAATACATTGAAACCATTTTCTGCAAAATCATTGCATATCCTTTCATTTATAAATTTACTTTCTCCAGTTGGAAACTTAGTTGGTTCTTGCCTGACGGGGCCAAAGCCCATTATACTCTTAAGGCGATTGGCAAGTGGAGTAATGATAGGAATATACTGAAATTCAATACCTGTGCCAGTTTGCACTGTGGCATTTCTTTTCCACTCACCGAGCTTTTCGATTATGCTATCGTAGAAAATTGTTCTTGCAATCAAAGCTGAACAATCTTCGGCATCAAAACCAGTTACTCTGCCGACAGCATTTTCCATTTCTGGCCAGTAAGTAAATGTATCATTTTCCATATCTTGCGGATCTGGATCTATATCTCCATAAATGAAATCGCTCGCCGTACCTTGGCCAGAAACATAATCGCTGTCTGGATTGTAATAGTAATACATTGGTATCATAGTAGCGTCTGCCATTATTGCAATATATATTGGATTCTCCCTGTAATGCTGCCACAGCATTTTAGACTCGGCGGGCAAATCTGCTATTTCTGCAAGTAATTTGTTCAGCTGCTGATGAATGGCTAAAACATGTGTATTGCACGGCTCAACCAGAAACTCATTTGAAATCGGGTAAATGATACCTCCTATATCTGTATTTTCTCCTCCGGCAAAGGCAAAATCTGGAGAAGCCCATATGATGCCACGGTGATATGCAGCCAGATATGATGCTAAAGAAGACAAATCTTTCATTAGCGGAAAGTTGCCCCTGTCTATTTTCTCCACTTTTACATTCATTTCATAGCTTCCTTTCCTTTTTGCTATCCACGTGCCCACTATCTCTGCCCTATAAATGCCTGGTTTATTGTAAACACATGTTTGATAATCAAGGCGATCAACAACTATGTTTCCATTTTCATCAACAACAGGAATCCCACCTGCTGTAGATGTATATATGAAAGTGATGTTATCAGGTGTTGATAAATGAAGGAAAAGACGATCTCCCCATTTTTCTACTTCATCGCTGTCCTTATTTATTAACTCGATTTTTATTCTGACAAATCCGTCATATGGAACATTGATGTTATGCACAGCTGTATAATTAAAGCCTGAAAGCAAAATATTCAATCCATGCAATGTACTTCCAGAATTTATCGTGCCTTGAAAATGATATTCTATGCTATCCAGAACCTCGGCTTTCGTTATATCCATTGGATTTGTCATAACAATGTAGTCAACGCCTCCAAATTTCTGTTTTACAAAATTCATCATGTAATCTCTTGCTTCTTCAATGCTTTCGAATCTAATCACATTTCCATATCCTTCTATATCTCCACAAACATATGTTGTTTTAACTCCTAATGATTCCAAGGTGGAAGCAATTTCATCTATGTTGTTGGCAACAAAAACAGGAATGCCTTTATAACTTGCTAAAGCAACTAAATTCACCCCTATACTATATCCGTCAAAATCATTTTTAAC
>JAJRYN010000124.1 GCA_024275755.1 archaeon
ATGCTATTTACATAAGATTCGTTATAAATATTTATCGCAGTAGGCAGCGAGGAAATCATGGTATCAAATTTATTTCAAAATGCTATGATCCTCTCTTATTTCTCACTTCTATTCTCTCCTTGCTAATCACAATTTCAATTACTTCATAGTACTTTCCATACTTGATTTTCTTTTTGATGCTTTCATTGCTGTCGTTTATTGTCACCTTGATGTAGTAAGCGCTCGCCCATGTGGTTACATTTTGTAGCGTTATGCTTCCATTTGCTCCAATAAGAATACTTTTATTGAACAATTCCACGTCGTCCATGGTAAGTAAAACTACACTCACGTTTACACTCTCATTTCTCTCATTTTTTACTATAATCTTCATCGGCTGATAGCTCATCCACCAGTGTATAAACAATGCTATTAGAATAACTGCTGCTACAATAATTATGACTTTCTGCCATGCTTTCATTTTAGCAAAACTTCTCCCAGCAAATTATTTCTTCCAAGCTTTTCCTGTTTTTTTCTTCTGGTTTCAGCTCTTCCTTTGGATAACCCAGAGTCATTAAAGCAACTATTAGGCAATCATCTGGCACACCAAGAATCTCCTTTGCTTTGTCCTGATAAAAGGCACCAATCCAGCATGTTCCTATTCCTTTCTCTGCTGCAGCTAAGGCAATATGTTCCATTGCTATCGCCAAATCAACATGGCATGCTGGAACACCATTTGTCATTACATAATCTGTATATGTAGCAACTCCAGCTATAACCACGCTTGCCTCTTTGACGAACCGCTGTCCCTTGGCTGCTTCAACAAGCTTTTCTTTCGTCCCTTCATCTCTTACAATAATAAATTTCCATTCCTGTAAATTTTTTGCCGATGGCGCCAGACGAGCTGCCTCAATTAACTCTTTTATAATTTCCTCTGGAATCGGCTTATCAGCATAGCTTCTCACGCTCCTCCTCTTCCTTATAATATCCATCAGCATATCATCACCATCGCTATGTTTTTAAATAGGAAAGTATTATTTAAAAGATGTTCCAGGGAAAGATAAAGGCTGATTTTATAAAAACCATAATAGATGCCACCGCCATATTAGTTGATGAGGCAAAATTTAGGTTAACAGGCGATGGAATATATGGAAGAACTGTTGACCCAGCCCATGTTGGTATGATAGATTTCAAGCTTAATAAGGAAGCATTTGATGAATACAACTGCCAGGAAGAAACAGAAATAGGCGTTGATCTGGATAAGCTGAAGAGCACCCTTAAAATAGCTGCAACTGAAGATTTGGTAAATCTGGAATACAATAAAGACGAAGGGAGGCTAATTGTAACCATTGGTAATTTAAAGAGAAAGCTTGCTTTACTTGATACATCAGAAATGGCTGACACAAAAATTCCAAGCCTCGATTTACCAGCTGAAATTGTTGTTCCAACTGTAGAGCTATGGCAGGCAATAAGAGCTGCCGAAGCCATATCTGATCACATCACACTAATAGCAGATAAAGATGGTTTTCAGATGATAGCTGAAGGAGATACAGATGTTGTAGAATTAAAATTATCAAAGGAGCAACTTTATTCTCTCAAATGCGAGGAACGTGTTAGAAGCATGTTCCCTCTGGACTATCTAAGCGATATGATAAAGGTGGCGAGAGGAAAAAGCGATGAGATAGCAATAAATTTGGGCAATGATTATCCGGTGCGCCTTTCCTTCGAGATGGCGGGTGGATATATAAAAATTGTTTATCTTTTGGCGCCCCGTATAGAATCAGAGTAGTTCAACGTATATCTCCTTCTCTGTTTTTTTATCTATTGCTGAAACAACATATACCTGCAGGAGTTCGTCATTCATTCTTTCCATGACAACGGCGCCATTCTTGACTTCATATTTTCCGTAATATTCAGATGGCAAAACAAAGGAAAGATGGACAACAACGTCAATATCCAAATCATTTCTTACAACTGCTCTATCATTGCCCTCAGATGTTATGTTTAGTCTATATGAAGGCATCGAATATTCTGGCTCCTTGTAATTGTAGGAATAAATACTCCAGTTTCTAATTTCAATGGGGCGATATCCCCAATAAGCATCTTCCTTATCTAAACTGCTAGCCACCGTTGTGGTTGTAATGTAAACTGTGTCATTGCGAACTGTAACATTATCATAATGAACGTGTCCAGCAAGCACTCCATTAACATCATATTCTTCAATTAAAGAGAGCAACTCCTTCCTTCCGACATATCCTATTTTTCTTATCAATGAATCATTTATTGTATCCCATAGTGGATTGTGATGCAGAGCAATAAATTTCAGCTTTGCGTTGCTTTCCTTCAAATCTTCTTCTATCCATTTAAGTTGTTCCTCACCTATATAACCGCCCCACTGAAAAACAACATATGATATACCTCTTCTGTTTACTTTTGGCCAATCATAAGAGTTCGCCATTATAAAATGCGCTTTTCCATAGTCAAAGGAATAATACAGAGGACCAAAATATTTTTGCCAGAATTTAAACCCATCTTGTCCACATTGCACATATCCATCGTGATTTCCAGGGCAGAGATATGTTGGAACATCAAATTGTTGGAGAATTTCGTATAGTGTTCGATATTCAAAGGAATATTCGAAAGGATACAACTGCCCGAAAACTAAATCGCCCGTTATTACAACAAAATCGGGATGGAGAAGATTCACCTCTTCAATACATTTCTTTGCTGCTTTCCAGCCAATGGTCTCCTTTATATTTTCCTTAAAACCTCTTATATCCCCAATGTGAAAGTCAGATATATGTACAAATGTAAAGTTTCCATCTATTTTTTCAACAACACTCACCGCCCTTGGCTCTGTTTTTGGAAACTGTCTGCAACCCAGACAGCCCACCACAGTTAAATTATATAATTCTTCTGGCGTATTTTCTGGTACTCTCACAACAATGCTGTTTTCGCTGAAAGATAAAATTTCCAAATCAATTTCGTCAACCACTGGCTCATAAGCCGTGTATAGTTTTACCTCAACATCACTGTAGGAAAAATTTTCCAAAAGAATGGTGAAGCTTGCGCCCTTTTCGACTATTACTGGATTGGAACAGCGGGGATAGGTAATGATAAAATCTGCGTCAAGAAATTGTTGGGTATAAATCTCTTGGGCTCTCTCATCAGACAATGATGAGATTTCTTCATTCTCTTTTACCTCAAATTCTCCCTGAAAAAGAGATGGGGGACAGAGGAGGATAGTAAGGATGATTGCCACAGTTAAGCTTTTCATTTGTTTCTTTATCTTTTTCTGTTTTTAAGTATTCTTAAAAGAAAATTTTAAACAAGTTTTACAAAAATTTAATTATGCTTTTGCCTTTAATAAGTGCCACAATGATGATGAATGTCATACTGAGAAATGAAGAGTGATGGGCGAGCTGAGTGGCATCTCTTACATTTTGGGAAACTAGTAGTGTAGATGTGATAGAGTGAAAGATATACGACAGCATATAAAATATCTTTTATCCTTTTCACAGTCTATTCTTACAATGAGAAATAATTGAATCACCTTTTTCTAGTGTATATAAAAATTGCAATTGCGATTAAAATGGCAGCAAGAATTGAAAGGCATAAACTGATATTGAAGAAATTTGTATTATGAGTTGCCACGTAACTGATATTATGGCTTACACTCTTGTTTGCATCATATGCCCATTCATTTTGGCTTGTCAATTCCACGACTTTATACGTTTTTTCGTGCAAATATTTCCACAGCATTCCTATAGCTGATACCAAAGAGATAAATGAGACTGATAAAAGTAGAACAATTTTCACTCTTTCTGGATGAAGAATATTCTTTCCTTTTAATGTTAATGAATAATAAATCCATTTCCTCTTATCTTCATTTTTCTTTATAAGTCCGGCTTCAATTAACTTTTCCAGATGTTTTAAAACAGCTGGCTTACTCATTTGTAACTCTCTTGCAAGCTCAGATAATGTCATTCTCCTTTCATCCAGCTTTTTTAAAAGTTCTATTCTGCTTTCTGAGGCAAGAGCCATGAAACTTTTTTTATCAAGCGTTATTTTATCATCCATTCATTATTTAATGAATTGAATTTATAAAAGCATATAGGTTTGGTTAGCTAACTGGTTAATGCAATGCTTTATCTAATATACCTCTTGCGGCAATTATGCCTGTGGCTGCCGACGCTATTATGCCGCGCGATAGTCCAGCGCCGTCCCCGGCAACAAAGAAATTTTGCAGATTTGTTTCCAAATTTTTGCCCACGATAAAGCGCATTGAATAAAACTTTACCTCTGGAGCATAAAGCAGTGTGGAATCTTCTGCTACTCCAGGAATAACATTTGCCAGCTTATCCAGTCCTTCAATCACGTCAGTAACTATTCTGTGGGGTAATGCCATTGAAATATCTCCAGGGGTAGCATTTTTCAGAGTGGGCTTAACATAAGATTTTTCAATGCGTTGCCAGGTTGAACGGCGCCCTGCTTTTAAATCGCCCAGCCTTTGCAGGATTGGCATTTTGCCGCCCAGTGTTGTGGCCATTTTTGCTATTGAAATGCCATAGGCGGTTGTGTTTTCCACTGGCTCAGTTAGCTCAATCCTGACTAGAAAAGCAAAATTTGTATTACCAGATTTCTCATTTATTGATGAATGACCGTTGACTGATATATAATCTCCATAGTCCTCCATGACAACGAAGCCATTTGGGCATGTGCAGAATGTGCGGATAAAATCATCATATGTTGGCGTATAGATATGAAACTTTGGATCCCATGCCTTTTCAATAACATCCTCCATGACAACGCTTGGCACCTCTACTCTTACGCCTATATCTATCGGAGCGTATTTTGTTTTTATACCGAGCTTTTCAGCCTGCTTTGCCAGCCAGTCTGCACCACTTCTTCCTACTGCTGCTAAAACATAATCAGCTTCTATGATAAAATCGTTGCCAATGAGCCTGAATTTTTTATCTGCAACAATCTCTTTAACTTCCTTCTCGAGCAAAAATTTCACTCCAAGTTTTTCCAACTCCTTTTTGAATGAAGTTATAACTTCTGGCAATAAATCAGAGCCAATATGGCGCTGGGGAATCGGAATAAATTTTATTCCATGCTGCGAGGCAATCTTTTCCAGCTCGATCAAATCTTTTCCGTACAGCTTATCTGGGGCACCATGCTTCAAAAAGATATCATCAATCTTTTTAATCAAGCTGTCTGCATCATCAACGAATTCGTTTAAATTTCCTCCTATGTCTGCCCTCAAATTTAGTTTTCCATCAGAAAGTCCACCAGCTCCTCCTAAGCCACATAAAATATTGCATGGCTCGCATTTCATACATTTTGTGAAAAATTTCAGTGGACATTTCCTTTTCTTTATATCTTTTCCTTTATCAATAACGATGATATCAAGATTGCTGTTCAAAACTAATTCATATGCAGCAAACAAGCCTGCTGGTCCAGCGCCTATAATAGCAACATTACAGGAGACGTTTTGCATTGAGTTCGTCTATTATCCTCTTTATTGCCTCATTTACCTGCTCTGCTTTTCTTGCTCCAGTGCAAACTAGCTTGCCAGAACCAAATAGAAGTATGACAACTTTTGGTTCATCCAGTCTGTATACTAAGCCAGGAAATTGCTCCGGCTCATATTCTATTTTTTCTAGACCAATTGCTTGGGCTATCGCTATTAAATTGAGTTGTGCATGCAAATTGGCTGAGGCAACGATATTTTGGACGGTTATCTCTGGTTTCTTATATACTTTAAATCCTGCTTTTGCAACCTTATCGCATACTTTCTTTATTGCTCTCTCAACGTCCTCGATGGTTTTCGCTCCAGTGCATACAACCTTGCCGCTTCTGAAAAGCAAAGCAGCAGTCTTTGGCTCATCTAATCGCAAAACTAAGCCAGGAAATTGCTCCGGCTCATATTCGCTTTCTGGCAACGCTTTTTTAAGCTTTGACAAATCCAACTCCTTTGCTATTGTTGTTGACGCAACAACATTCTCAATTTTCATATCAACTTTTCTCTCTGCCATAGAAATCAAGGGTATATATAAAGGGGCTTTATAAATATTTGGAGTGTTTTATGATGTGGTGAAAGAATCGTTGAGCAGAAAACCGCAGAGTCATAAAAATACCTGAAGTAAATCAAGAAAATTATATTGATTTTGAAGCGATATCTATAAATATTACGATGGCATATTCCCTCATGCCAGCAAAAGTAGATGAGGGATGTTGTACAGGTTGTGGAGCATGTGCAGAAGAATGTCCTGTTGGAGCAATAACTGTAGAAAGTGTGGCAGTAGTTAATGAAGACGAATGCATTGAATGTGGACACTGTGTAGAGGTTTGCCCCAACAATTGTATTACCATGGAATAAAATGAGAGAAAAGGTAGAAAAGGTTCTGGAAGAGATACGCCCCTCCCTGCAGGCAGACGGAGGGGATGTAGAACTTGTGGATGTAGATGAGGAGCATGGTGTAGTTAAACTACGCCTCACTGGAGCCTGTGCTGGTTGTCCATTTTCCACAATGACACTGCAGATGGGTATTGAAAGAATATTGAAGCAGAAAATACCAGAAATTAAAAAGGTAGAGGCGGTTTAGCTTTTCCTAAAATTTTCTTTTCCATTTTTTTCTTAAGTTTTGATTGGAAAACGGTTCAGAGGAATTTCCATATCATCATTTCTTTTTCTACGCTTTCATCATCATAATATGCAATAAGTTTCAATGCATACCTTCCAAATGAAAACTTTTCCCATTTCCAGGTATAAGGCGAATTTTCATCTGTATACATTAATTCTTCATCCACGTAAAATTCCATTTTTTCAATATTTTTGTATATTCCTTCTACTTTTCCTTCTACAGTTATATTTCCTATTACTATTGTAGAAGGTGCCGTTGCGATGTCTTTTCCAAAAACATAAAGATGGTTCTTCTGAGGGGATAAAATTCTTATCGAAGGCTCAGCATACTCCTTTCCTATAGCAATGTAATCTATGCCATGCTTGGCAACGCCGGAATATCTTTCAGGTGAGAAAATATCCACAGATGTGTCCCAGTGTTCATGTACTCCTAAACTTTTATTTAGATATATTCCATCTCCTTCCGGATCATATACTCCACTTGGGGGTTCCGCTGCTTGGTGGAGGTAATTCTGTGCGCCCTCTATTGGATTTGCCTCCTCATTCAGAAAATCGAACATTACAGAATCTATAGCAACTGGGTCTTGAGAAAAGAAAAGGCTATTTGTCCAGTCATCATTGAAGGGATACATCTGGAATTTTGCAATTGTTTTATGATCCTTTATCGTACCAAATAATCCGTCTCCTATATAAAGGAGAGTTTTTCCTCCCAGCTGTTCATGAGCGAGTAAATCAACCTGAGGGGCGGGATTTCCCATTATCTGCCCATATTCATGATATTCATGTATTTCGCTCACTTCTTCAATCCAACTTCCAAATAAGTTTTTGCCAGCCAGTGTGACCCCATTGTTTATTGGGTGCATTTTCAGAAGAGGCATATTTATGAGATAGTCTGCTTCCACAACACATTTTGGTAAAGTCCTATACTCCCAAGGGCCATATGCAAAATGTACTTTCACATCACTTGCTTCTACCTTCTGCCTTCCTTTTCCTCCGCCAAGCTCATCATAAAATTTTACATCTGGGAATTCTAGGTCCATGGAAACGGGATAGTCTTTATAAATGACCCTGTAGTAAAACCAGTCTGGAATTGGACGGGAAGCATCATATATTATTATGTCCTCTTGAGCTACTCCTACAATATTGACGAGCTGGCGAAGAAGAGATTTTACAACGTAAGGGCTTGCATCTCTATCGTTATCTTTCCTTGCATAATTATTTCTCGAATCCCAGCAATTGTTCATATTTATCTTAATTGCTATCTTTTCTCCCTTTTGATAACTCACATTGCCTTTCCCATGAATTTTGTTGAAATATTTGAAAAGCAAATCCCATGCCTCTTTTATATCATTGACTCCGGCAAGAGCAGTTATACCTTCATAAAACATCTTGTCTATTACATTCTGATTATTATTTTCTCTCTACCACCAATAGCCCTTAAGCTCTGAAGAAGTAGCATTTGGATTCCATACCCATACTACTCTTCCCGGATTTAAGCCAACGGGGTTTCCTATTGGCTCCTTAACAATAGGTTGCCAATTTTGTCTGTGTTCATTGAATAAATTGCCACCTATTGAGCCAGCAATGAGAATAATAATCACTGATAAAGGAAGCAGCGATGAAAAATGCATCTTTAATTTTTTGAGATAAATAGATAAACCAATTATCAATGCACTCCAGTATGCAATATAGATGCCTGCTATAGTTTTTGCTGCTTGTTGACATGGATACTGACTTCGATGAGGAGCTGGCCCACTTCTAATTAAAAACCATATGAGAGCAGCTATACCAAGGACATGAAACCATATCCCTCTTGATTTTTCAAAAGAAGCGAGCAATTTTTTCTTCCATCTGCTCATATTTGTAAGCATTTTGGCGATTATAAGTGTTGTGAAACTCTTTCAAATTTTGCAACAATAATAGAGCAGTATCATGAAAGCACATCAACATCGGAAGCAAAAGGTAATCTCATTCCTTATGCTCTTCTATTCATTTTTGTTTCATTGTTTCCTAATTTTTGATTTTAATTCAACATTTACCATGAGATACAAACCTCTCCGTGCTAGCTTCGAGATTTCAATATCCTTCTCAAATAAGAACGCTTCTATATCTTGTTTTGTAAGTTTATTAAAACCTTTTTCTCTTGCCCATTCCACACATTCTTTTATCAAAGATGGCAATAACTCTTTTCTCTCCTTTTCAAATCTCTCCTTTTCTTTATCCTCTTTTTCTTTAAGAAATCGTTGTCGAACTATTATTTCTGCCTCCATCAGTTTTAGACTCAAATCGTCATCTAGGGTACCTAAAATAATCATATCTTCTATGTTCCCACAACCTTCACTTATCCAAAACATATGAACCAATCTACGCCATTCATTCCATATATCTGTTTCTATATCCAACCCTAAAGAGATGGTATATCTCTTGATAAACTTAAACATCTTTTCCGCAATAGCTTCTGCCGAAGCAGATTTTATTTCAGAAGGTATTTCCATTTTTTTCCCTCCTTTTGGAATATATTCTATCGTCTCGAGTCTTTTTAGTGAGTACATTTTCTTCCAATCTATTCTATTAAAAAACATCTCTATTAATTTTTTGACATCATTTGTTGTTAATGGATGAACAACCTCATATGATACATTCTCTAATCGATCATCATATGCAAAATGCCAAGAATCTCTTTGGAATCTTGAAAAATGGAACATTTCCTTTTCATCATATATTTCCAATACAAATGATATCTCATCATTACACTCCTCTTCCGTCGGAAGTTCATCAACTGCTTTCAAAACATCATATAGTTCAACCTCTCCCTTTTCAGAACCTCCTATACACATTTTTACCATAACGATCACCTAGATGTAAATATATATTATCTGGTTTATTAATATTTTATTTTCATTCTAAAGGGGATTTGATCTTCATAGTTTAACTATAATCTGCAAATCCATTACATTTGTGCCAGTATAGCCAGTTATTATTGCATCGCCTAATTTTTCAAAAAACTCATAGGAATTATTCTCTTTCAGATATTCGTCTGGATTTAATCCTTTTTGCTCCGCTTTTTTATAACTGTAGCCATCTGCTATTGCTCCTGCTGCAGGGCTATTACCATCTATGCCATCTGTGCCACACGATAAAAAAACGATAGCTTCATTTGATATTTTTTTCAATGCTGCGAGCACCATTTCCTGATTCCTGCCTCCTTTTCCTCTTCCCCTAACGGTTACAGTTGTCTCTCCCCCTGCTATTAGAACGCTTTTGCCACGTGGAAAATAAATTGCGTATTCTGCCAGATTTTCACCAATTTCTCTTGCCTCTCCCTGTAATGCTGTGCCAATTATTTTTGCATAATAGCCCAATTCCTCGGCCATTTCTTTTGCATATATGGCAGCTTTTTCAATATCTGCTATAACGATATTTTCAACATTTTCTAAGTGTTTTGGCGTTTCCTCAATTTTTCCTTTTATTCCCTCTTTTATTATTTTCATAACTTCCTTGTTTTCTACTCCATACTTCCTCAAAATTTTCATTGCATCTTTAAATGTTGTTGAATCGCTGCATGTAGGGCCCGAAGCTATAAATTCTATAGGATTGCCAATTATATCAGATATTATTAAAGAGATTATTTTTGCCTTTGTCAGTTTCGCAAGTCTCCCGCCTTTTACCATTGACAAATGTTTCCTAACTGTATTCAACTCCTCTATTGTACACCCCTTTTCCATTAACTCTTTCGTTACTTCTGCCATGCTTTTTAATGATACCAATGGCTTGCAGAGCAAGGAAGAGCCACCCCCGCTTATAAGCACTATAACAAGATCATCATCCTCTGCCTTTTCCATCAACTCTATTATTTCTTCTGTTGCTCTGATATTTTCTTCACTGGGGAATGGATGGCTACCAACATATACTTTAATCCTACTCAATTTTTCATCTTCCGTTGAAATAACTATTCCATCATCAAAAGGGATAATTTCTTCCATCGCTTTTGCCATTGCTGCAGAAGCTTTTCCAAAACCAATTAAAAAAATTCTCCTGTAAGGAAGCAAATTGAACTTTTTTCCTTTTATAACAATGCTATCACCCTTTATTTCAACTGCCGACTTTATAACATTATATCCATTCATTTTTTCCAGAACATCATCCAATATAGCCAGAGCATCATGCCTTGCCTCCCTATACTTTTCTGCTGTATTTGTAACAAGTGCATCAAAATTCTTTATCACATGAAAAGAATAAATAATCCTATATGAATTTTATACATGCTTCGCTTGTTCAGGAGTTTTTCTTTTGTTATTTCAATAGCCATAATCCTTGGCATCCTGACAGGGGGTTTCCCAGAATATGGAGGAGAGATAGCCACTGTAGCTCTCATCATAGCCATGACTTTTTCCATTTCAAACATACCTTTTAAAATTAAACTTAAAGAAGCAAAACACATACTCATTGCATTCCTACTCAACTATGGTTTTCTCTCAGCCATCATAATTTTAATGGGTTATGTCATGAAAGAATATTTTGAGGGCTTCGTCGTAATGGCTGCTGCCCCCTCCGCTATTGCTGTTGTTCCCCTCTCTGTTGTTCTTAAAGGGGATGAGAGGCACTCGCTTTTCTCACTCATTTTTCTTTACCTTATGGCAATTATACTCATGCCTCTCATTATCTACATTTTTCTTGCAAAGCAAGTTAATGCGATGCTTCTGATAAAAAATGTTGTTTTGCTAATACTTCTTCCAATTGTCGCATCTAGAATTTTATACGGTAAAATAGAGGAAGAGAAAGGAAGAATAGTTACGAATATCTGTTTTTTCTTTCTCGTTTTTTCTGTCATAGGGAAGAACAGGCAGTTCATTTTTGAAGATTATTCCGTCCTTGTCTCTCTTTCTCTTTTGATGGCGGTGAGAACTTTTGGGAGCGGATTTTTTGTCAGGACGATTGCAGAAAAAATTGGTGTGGGTAAAGGAAAGGCTGTAAACTATGCACTTTTTGCATCTTTAAAGAATGAAGGGCTTGTCATGATTATAGCTGCTTCTCTTTTCAGCTATGAAACAGCTTTGCCAGCAGTCATTGCATTAATCTTTGAAATGCTATGGATATGCTGTATGGAGACGAAGATAATTTAAATAAATTATACATGCTGGATACATGAAGAAATGGTGGGCGTTGTTCATTGTGCTGTTCATATTTTCCATTGATTTCTGGAACTGGAATAAAAGCAA
>JAJRYN010000125.1 GCA_024275755.1 archaeon
GGATGTATATGACAGCAGGATTAATTTCATTTCTGCTAACCCCATGCCCACTATAAGCAACAATGAATGGCATATTGGCGTATTAGATGCGGGAGATAGTTTTGTTATAGAGATATATGTTGAAGTGCCGGCGAGTGTTGAAAATGGTTCCGTGCTTGTGAACTATGTAAATGTTACATGTGAAGAAGGCAATTATGATGAGGCAATAGTATATACACCTGTTATTTCTTCTCCCCCTTATACATACAAGAAGTTTTATGGAAGAGTTATAAATGTTACAGTTCTGAGCGACGGAAGGGAATATATTCTGCATTATGTGCTGAACAATACAACCATTGATTTAGTTGCTGTTGATAATGGCTCAGGCATTGCCAAAACATTTTACAGAATATTCAAATGGGATGATGGATGGCAAATATTATTCAACTGGCAGATATATGGGGTGTGGAATGCATATCCACCATATTATCCAATAAATCTTGCCGAGCTTGGAAAGCTATACAATTTTACTCCATGTGGCAAGTATGAAATAGAATTTTACAGCATTGACAGGGCAGGAAATGTTGAAGGAGTAAAATGGAATGACGTTTTTGTTGATTGTTTTACTCCTTCATCATATATTACAGGTATAGCCGTTAATAATAGAAGTGTTGATATTTTTGCTGATGCAGAAGACATTGGTATTGGTGTGGAAAAGGTGGCATTGTATTACAGATACAGTCCAGACAATGTGACATGGGGTGACTGGACTTATTATGGAATGTGCTATACCAATTACAGCTGGCATCTAAGCCTTCTTCCAGATGGTTATTATGAATTCTATACTTTAGCTTATGACTTGCTGGGTAATCATGAAATGATACCAAATGCAAGTACCAATGCAAAGGCGAGATGCATAATAAGCTATCCATGGGATATAAATGTGGATGGAAGGGTCAATGTCATTGACTTGTATTTTGTAATAGTGCACTGGATGGAAACGCCAGAAGATGAAAACTGGAATCCAAAAGCAGATGTGAATGGCGATGGAATAATAAATGTTGTAGACATAGTTGAAATAATAAATCACTGGACGGGATAGTTTGCAATCAAATTGCAATCAAAAATAATGTTTATATATCCCTTTCCTATTATTATCTCATGAGAGATGCCTACAAGCTTGTTGTCTCCCTTATTATTGGTATGCTTATTTCTGCAAGTATGGCTGTCCTCAATATTTATGGAGAAGATGAAGAAGTTTTTTTATATGGCTTAGGTTGTATTCCAGAAGAATTGGGCAATAGCACAGCAAATTTAAGTGTAAATTTTCTGGCTCCTCCCTCATGGGATTGGCGTAGCTATGGAATAATGACCCCTGTTAAAAATCAGGGAGCATGTGGTAGTTGTGTAGCTTTTGCATGTAATGGTGCTTTTGAGGCAATAATAAAATGGAAAACGGGAGTAACAGTTGATTTATCAGAGGCACATCTTTTCTTCTGTTCTGGAGGAACTTGCGATGAAGGAATGTATGTTTCCACTGCTTTAAATTACATGCAAACAAATGGTGTTGCAGATGAAGATTGCTTCCCTTATGATGGCGCTCTGTATGGAACAGATTTGGCATGTGATCCATGTTCAGACTGGCAGCAGAGGGCATATAAAATAGATGGATGGGACTGGGTTTCAGGAGCAACAAATATAAAGAATGCATTGGTAAATTACGGGCCATTAATAGTAACATATGCTGTCTATGAAGATTTTGATGATTACTGGGCAAATCCTAACGATTGGCCCAATCAAGTCTATTATCACTATTATGGGGCATTGCGTGGGTATCATGCAGTTGTTCTTGTGGGCTATGATGATTCTGGCCAATACTGGATCTGCAAAAACAGCTGGGGAACAAGCGGAGGATTAAATGGTTATTTCAAAATAAAATATGGAGAACCATTGAGTGAGCCAATAGATGACGAGGCATATTACATAATATATGAACCTGGCTTGATAGCAAATGCTCATGGGCCGTATAAAGCTAAGCCGGGCGAAACAATACAATTTTACGGCTCTGCTTCTGGAGGAACAGAGCCCTATAGCTGGTACTGGGAATTTGGAGATGGAACAACTAGCACAGAACAAAATCCAACCCATGCTTATAGCAGCGTTGGAACATACACAGTTAAGCTTACAGTAACAGACTATAATGGGCAGCAGGCAGTGGATACTACCCAGGCTATTATAAATAATCCACCATCAACACCTACAATATCTGGTCCATCTTCTGGCAAGGTAAATACTATTTTAACATTCGTATTGAAATCAACAGATCCAGATGGGGATGATGTGAGATATTTCATAGACTGGGGTGATGGTAGAAAAACGACTACATCATTTTATAAATCTGGAGAGGGAGTATCGGTGGAGCATACTTGGAATAGCATTGGAAAATATGTGATAAAGGTGCAGGCAGAGGATGAAAAAGAAAGCACTAGCCCATATGCCTACTTCTCTATAGAAATAGGGGCAAGTAATCCACCATACAAGCCATACAATCCATATCCTCCAGATAATGCAACAGGCGTGGAATTAAATCCGATACTTTCATGGGAAGGTGGAGATCCAGATGGTGAGGCTGTCTACTATACAGTTTATTTTGGAGAGGAAGGACAGCAAATGACAAAGATTGCAGACAATATATCTGAGACAAGTTTGCCGCTTAGTGGCTTGAAACCTTTCACTCGATATCACTGGCAAGTGGTTGCATATGATGCATCGGGAATGAATATGAAGGGAGATGTATGGACTTTCAGAACAAAAGATGTGGAAGCTCCAGAAGTGCAAATATTGTATCCAATAGAAAATCATTTCCATAGAGGAAACTTTTCAATGCCATGGTTCAAAACATTTGTGTTAGGAAAGATAAATGTGCTTGTTTATGCAAGCGATAGTCAGTCAGGCATAGAAAAGGTTGAGTTCTATGTTGATGGCCAGTTAATGGCTACAGATTATAGTAGCCCATATGAATGGCTATGGAATGAAGATACAGTATATGATACTCATCTGCTGGAAGTAATTGCATATGACAGAGATGGCAACACTGCCAAAGACAGCATGGAAGTTATAGTCTTCAATTTATTTTCATGAAAGCAAATAAGGTGAGACATGCAATATCATGACATAATTTATAATGGCTTCATAAAAATAATAACAAAAGTAACTCATTATCCATCCATTAAACAATTTCTCCAGATAACAAGTGTGAAATTTTTGTGGCAAAATTTTAAATATCGGAGTATTATAATATGCTGATGCATATACACCAGAGCTGTGGGGGGAACGAAAGAATCTGGTTGCCCATAGAGGGCATAGGCTTAGCCCCACATCCCTGGTGTATTAAGTGTGGAGTTGTAAAGAATATCTCCCCAGATAAAGCTAAAAGACTTGGCTACTGGATTAATATTGTGGCGGAGATAGCAGATAATTTTAAAATAACTAAAGTGCAGCAAAGACTGGCTATAAAAGAACTGCAATCATATGATGGTTTTGAAGATACTTATGCCATGACATTTTCTGCCCAGAAAAGAATCTTCATTGAAATACTGAAAAAATATTTCAATCTGGGCGAAACAACAATAAGTTCCTTCATCCGCTAGCCTGAATTGATTTGATGATAGGAGGGCTAGCGGTTACCCAGTTGATACTATGCTGGAAAAAGAAGGAAAAAGAAAAAGAAAAGAAAGAAAAGAAGAAAAAATAATGAATTGGTTTGTTTTCACTGGCAGCTTCCTCTCATGCTCGTTATTAAGCCAACACACTTTTTCTTTCCTATGAATTGGTTTGTTTTCACTGGCA
>JAJRYN010000126.1 GCA_024275755.1 archaeon
TCCATTATCTGCATACTGATGCTGTGGATTCTGTTCATATGAAATGTTTCCGTCTCCAAAGTTCCATGTCCAGTTAACAATGCTTCCGTCTGAATCATAGGACAAATCGGTGAAATATACAACCTCTAAATCGGTTGGATTTTCTGGCTGCCATGTGAAGTTTGCTACAGGAGGAGTGTTCATCACTGTAATAACCTTTGAAATGTTAGCCCATGCTCCATCATCATCTGTAATGACGAGAGTGATATTATATATTCCATCATCTGAATATTTATGAACAACATTTTTTCCATAACTTACGTTTCCGTCTCCAAAACTCCAAGTATAGTTTACAATGTAGCCATCTAAATCATATGATGTGGAATTGAAATATATAATATCCTGTGTGGTTGGGTTTTTAGGTGAAAAACTGAAGTTTGCTGTGGGGAAAACATTTACTACTGTTATCTGTTTGATGATACTGTCTGTTGCTCCATCGTTGTCTATTACTGTTAGAATGACATTGTATATTCCGTCATCTTCAAAGCCATGTTCGACAATCATTCCATATGAAATGTTTCCGTCTCCAAAATCCCAAGTATAGTTTACAATGTAGCCATCTAAATCGTAGCTCAAACTTGCATCGAAAGTAGCATTTTCAATATCAGTTGGCTTGGCTGGCTGCCATGTGAAATTTGCTACAGGAGGAGTATTTGCAACAGTTATTTGTTTGATTATGCTGCCTTCTGCTCCATCATCATCTCTTACTGTTAATGTCACATTGTATATTCCATTATCTGCATACTGATGCTGTGGATTCTGTTCATATGAAATGTTTCCGTCTCCAAAGTTCCATGTCCAGTTAACAATGCTTCCGTCTGAATCATAGGATAAGTCTGTAAATTGTATGATATCATGTGTGGTTGGAGAGGAAGGTAAATAATCAAAATTTGCTACGGGTGAAGTATTTGCTACAGTGATAAATTTGTATGTTGAATTACTTGCTCCATCATTATCAGTTACTGTTAAAGTTACCCTGTACACTCCATCATCTGCATATTTATGCTGTGGATTTTGCTGAGTGCTTGTTGTCCCATCTCCAAAATCCCAGTACCATGAAACAATTGTTCCATCAACATCATAAGACAGATCGGTAAATTGGATTGTATCTGATGTTGTTGGGAAAGAGGGTGAATAATCAAAATCTGCCACTGGCGGATTGTTTACGCCTGCTGGCTGATAATAAATATATGCTACACTATCTTCAATGCCACATTCTCCATACCTTATTCTGAAATAGCCATTTATGCCACCATTTCCCCAGCTATTTTTGCATATCCAGTATTGGCCAGTATCATTGTAACCAACAATAACAACAGCATGCCCTCCAGAAAGATTTCCGTAATAGTGATAATATACTCCATTGGGCCATGAATATGGATTTGCCCAGTAATCATAAAAGTCTTCATATACATCATAAGCTGCAATGAGTGGCCCATCACTTATTAAAGCATTTTTTATATTTGTGGCTCCAGTCACCCATTGCCCATCATTTATTTTCCATGCCCTCTGCTGCCAGTCATAGCATGTGTCATCACATGATAAATCAGATCCATAATAAGCCCCATTATATGGAAAACAATCTTCATCTGGGACCCCATAATCTCTCAAATAATCCAATGCTGAGGAAATATACCACCCAATTCCACAATCTCCACCCCCACAGAAAAAAAGATGTGCTTCTGATAAATCGGTTGTTATCCCCTCTTTAATTTTAATTACAGCTTCAAATGCCCCCAACGCTGCAAAGGCAACACAGCTTCCACATTGCCCCTGATCCTTGACGGGTGTCATGTAGTCAATGCCATTTACATCTCTCCAATCCCAGGATGGAGGAGGTA
Source organism: archaeon (assembly GCA_024275755.1). GTDB lineage: Archaea > Thermoplasmatota > E2 > UBA202 > JdFR-43 > JdFR-43. The sequence goes on from JAJRYN010000126.1 coordinate 1,881, forward strand.
AGCCAAGTATGGAGGAAGCTGCTGTAAGAGGAACATCTTCTCTAATACAACCCAATCCTTTTAGTTTAGCTGGTGTAACATCAACATTTTTCGCATCGTGTTCCTGAACACTAAAAACAATCCCAGCTACAAGGAAGCCAATTAGCAGTGCAAATATCATTCTTCTCATTTAATCACTGGTAAATTGGAAAGACATAGAAAAAACTTCTTAAATTTTCACATTCCGCAGAGCTTGTCGAAAAAACCAGAATAAATAAAGAAATTGCCATGTAAGTGTTTATGTTATGCACTATTGCCATGGCAATTATGTGCTTCATTCTCATAGATTTTTTCTTATATCTCGTGAATAATAATCTTCTTGTTTCCAA
>JAJRYN010000127.1 GCA_024275755.1 archaeon
AACCCATAAACAAATTCTCCAAATCTTGTGTTGGCAAGGTGAACATAACCATTCACTCTTTTTTTCATTTCAATAGCATTTACTGGGCAAACAAGCGTGCATACGCTGCAACCCTCGCATTTTTCTTCCACTACTATAAAATTTTCTATTGCACCAAATCTGCATGCTTTCTGGCAAGCTCCACATTTTATACATTTGCTACTATCTATTTCTGCCACTTCCATTCCTTCGTATGGTATTTTTTCTATTATCTCGGGCTTTAGAATAAGATGCAAGTTAGGGGCATCCACATCGCAATCAGTAAAAACTGCTTTAGTTAAGGAAGCAAAAGATGCAACTATGCTTGTTTTGCCTGCCCCCCCTTTGCCGCTTGCCACAACAATCTGCTTCATTGCCCACGCCTCCTTCGCATTTCTTTATAATCGAGCGGTTTAACTTTGGGCGGAGGCGAGGAATAAACATTTATTGTATCTAGCCCGTGAAAATGCCTTTCTATTTCAAAAATTTCTTCCTTGTTTAAAGGCGGAACAGGCGATTTCCTTAACGGCGTATTAATCTGCACATCATCTGGCTTAATTTCTCTTGCCAAATCAGCCATTTCTTCTGCATATTTTTTATTTTCTTTAACAAACATCATCTGGAGGGAAAATTTCTTTGCCTTTTTTCTTACTTCTTTAATTGCATCAATCATTTCATCAAATTTTATTTTTTCATGCGGCCTGTTAATTTTTTCAAAAATTTCATCATTTGGAGCATCAAGTTTTGCAACAATCCAGTCAATACTTGCTAAATCTTCCTGGACATCTTCGTAGTTAAATAAGGAAGAGTTGGTTAAGATGGCTAATGGCAAGCCAAATTTTTTTGCCAATCTGGCTGCTGCACCCAAATTTTTTGCCAGCGTCGGCTCCCCCATGCCAGAGAAGGTAATAACATCTGCCTCTATAGCATGCAGTCCATTTAATTCTTTTTCCAACTGGCTATTTTCAACAAAGACTCTTCTTTCAGCAATTTTATGTTTTGTTTTTCCAAGTTGACAATAAATGCAATCAAATGAGCAAAATTTTTCCTTGCCAATTAAATCTATGCCTAAGGACTTGCCCAACCTCCATGAAGCCACTGGACCATAAACAATCATTTTATCGCCTCATAAAGTTCAACAAATTTCTTTTGCCATTCTTTAATTTCTTTAACAAATGGAATTCCCTTTGAATATAACTCTGCTATTTCTCTGCTATAAGGAATTTTCATTAAAATTTCAATGCCTTCGTCTTTGCAGTATTTTTCTACGCTATCATCTCCTATTCCATGCCTGTTTATGATTACACCAAAAGGAATGTTAAATTTTCTTACTATACCAACAGCAATCTTCAAATCATGCAATCCAAAGGGAGTTGGCTCAGTAACCAAAATAACAAAATCAGAGCCGTGTATTGTTTCTATTGCTGGACATCCATTTCCAGGGGGCGCATCCAGTATTGCAATACCATTTTTATCAACGTGTTTTTTAAGTTGATTTATAACAGGGGTAGCCCTTGCTTCCCCTATATTTAACAACCCCTGATATATCTCTATTTCATTCTTGCCATGGTATATTTCTCCTATCTTTCTTTTTCCTTCCTCTATTGCATCATGCTTGCATACAATCTTGCACCCTCCACATCCTGAGCATAATTCGGGAAAGAATAAAATGTCGGAAGGCAAGACAGCTATTGCATGATATCTGCAAAATTCAGCACATTCTCTGCAAAAAGTACACTTATTCAAATCAAAAACAGGATTCATTAGGAAAACATCTTCTATTTTCTGCAGGTTTGCTTTTAAAAATATATTTGCATTTGGCTCCTCCACATCACAATCATAGATTGTCGCCTCAGTTGCTATAGCAAGATTAACGGCGACGGTTGTCTTGCCTGTGCCCCCCTTTCCAGATGCAACCGTAATTATCATGCATTCACCTTCAAAACAAGTTTACCATATCATTTTCATTAAATATGATGGTGCTTGTTCCTAAATGCATGCTCTCCACAAGCATCACTTATGGAAGCATTCTTTAATTCTCCTCTCATGAAAGCATCTAGTGCATCTCTAACAGTGCCAGTTGCACCAATGTATACTTCTATACCAAAATCCCGGAACATGTTTATTGCTCTTCTTCCAAGACCCCTGCATATCATCACCTTTACACCTTCCTTTGCTAGCAATTCAGGGGGATAACCAACTCCACCCATGTGGTGGCTTGTATTTGGCACAACTCTCAACTCTTTTGTTTCAAGGTCAACGATGGTATAAGTTGGTACTCTCCCAAAATGCTCCCCGATTTGTTCATCCAAGCCTTTATCACCAAGGGTGGGAAAGGCTATCTTCATGCCCTCACCATGGGCATACCACACCTAGGGCATTTCATCTGGCGGCAAGGTATGCCAGGAGTATGAGGCATTCTGTAGCCGCAGCTGGGGCATACACATTCTCCTACAGGACCTGCTCCTGCTCTGCCCCCTGCTCCTCTGCCTTTTCCCATGCCTGCTCCTCTTCCTGCTCCCATTCCCATTTAATCACCTCCTATTTTTCAATCCATTCTTTCATGCCTAGTAGCATGCTTTCTATCATTTTCAATTGACCCATAATCATCATTAGTTCTACTTCTTTTGGTATTGGCAAAGGCTGAAATGGTTGCATTTGCATTGGCATTGGCGGAGAAGGTTCTTTACTTTCTTTTTTTCCAACCAATTCAATAGCTCCTTGTGGGCATACTTTAATGCATAATCCACAGCCAATACATCTTTCTTCTATAATTCTCACTTTCATTCTTTTAGCTCCTCCAACCTCTTTTTGATGGCAGATAGTAAGTCTTCGATGCGTTTTATCTCCTCTTCAATCATCTTTATCTCCTCTTCTTTATTCATTTGCATCGGCATTGGTGCAGAAGGCCATCCATATGGTGGATAGTATGGCGGATATGCTGTTGGATGCGGTGGCGATGGTGTTGTTGGATATGAAGGTTGCGGATAAGGTTGCGTTGGTTGAGGAGGTGTAACAACACTACCTCTTAACTCCCCTCTTAAGTATTTTTCTACAGCATCTTTTACCTTTCCTTGAGTTACCACCATTTCTATGCCAGCTTGCTGAAGAATTGCTGTAACATTAGGCCCAAAATTTCCTGCTATGACTGCTTTTGCTTTCTGGCTAACGATCCATTGCCCTGCTTGTATACCAGCCCCATGAACTGCAGAGGCAAATTGATTGGGCGTAACTTCAACATTTTTTATTTCATTTCCATCTACTTCCACTATTGTAAATGTTTGACATCTGCCGAATACAGGCGAGACATCATCTTCTAATCCTCCCTTATTAGTTGCTACTATTATTTTCATCTTAATTCACCTCTTAACTGCTCAAGCCTTTTATTTATTTCTGCCAGCCTTGCCTCCAGTATCGCCTTCTCTTGTTCAAGGATTGCTATTTCTAACTCTGGCGGCATAAAAGGCGGCATGTATGGCATCCAAGGCATGAAATATGGCCAGTACATTTTTTTTCACCCTAATAAATTTTAAGGAAAGAGGGAAGCTTGCTTGTTATCCAGTTACCACCACGGATAGTAGTATGGATACCAGTAATAGCTGTAATATGGGTACATCCATGACATATAGTGGCTATAGTATGGATAGTAGAGCCATGGCATTATGTATGGCATCATTAGCCATCCATATGGTCCCATGCCAAATGGCATCTTTCACCACCTCCACGGCATGTAATATGGATAGCTATACATTGGCCAATATGGTATGCGCCACCATCCTCTTGGCAGCCAAGGAAATCTTCTGCAGAATGGATATGGGTTTCCTCTACCCCATCCTGACCATGCTGACCATCCGTAACCAGGCCATCCATAACCATACCATCCGGCACGCCATCCAAATCCTCTTCCCCAGGGCATTTTCATCACCTGATGGAATATATAGTAAGAAATATATAAATATTTCGCCAAAACTTTATATAAATTCTTCCATATAAGTATAATGCCAGGAAGGAGGAGATGTAGAAGATGGGTTGAAAGACTACCACCTGCTAATCATTTTATCCCCAACATTCCTTATAGCGGAGTGGTTGTTTTACGTATTGAAGAATTTGAAGCTTTTCGTCTTGTTGATTATCTTGGTCTAACACAACATGAAGCTGCTGCCAGGATGGGTATCTCACAAAAAGCATTGTGGAATGATTTGAGGAGCGCTCGATTCAAAATAGCCGATGCAATCATAAATGGAAAGGCAATAAGAATAGAAGGAGGGAATTTTGTTTTGAGAAGATAATCACAATTTCATCTCATAGATGATATAGGGAGCTTTTTTCATTCCCATACTCTCATATGCTTTGATTGCTTCTACGTTTCTTTCATGAACATAGAGGCGAAGAGCAACTATGCCTTTACTTGCTGCCATTTGCTTGATTTCATTTATCATTGCCTTCATTATTCCTTTTCTTCTCCATTCTTTCCCTACATATATGCTCTGCAACCACCATATTTGCTTTGCCCTCCAGTCACTCCATTCATATGTCACCATAACTTGGCCAATGATCTCGCCGTTTTCCTCTGCCACTAAATAAAAACCTTTCATCTCATCATTAATAAGTGATTTTACACCCTCCAAAGTTTTTTCATATTCTATGTCTGCATTCTCTGATTCCTTTGCCAGCAAAACATTGTTTCTTGCTATTTTTTCTGCATCTTTGCCTATAGCTTTTCTTATGAGCATATAGGTAAAGCACATGTTTTAAAAAAGATTTTTAATTGTGACTGCATGAAGAAGCTTTGCATAATGGTAGCTATCATATTTCTATTACCCTATTTTAATGCAGCAAACAATCATAACTTTCCACTATTATAGTTATGATGAAATGTTGCAAAGCCTTCAAAATTTGAAAGAGAAATATCCAGACATTTTTACATTTCATTCAATAGGGAAAAGTTACGGTGGAAGAGATATATTTATGGTTAAGATATCAGATAATGTTTCAATAGATGAGAATGAGGCTGAGATTCTTTTCATGGCAGCACATCACGGAAATGAAAAACCTGGTTACCAATTCTTACTCTATTTCATGGAGGCAATGTGCGCAAATTATAGCAAAAACAAAAGCATCACTTATCTTGTAAACAATGCTGAAATTTTTGTTATTCCTATGGTTAACCCCGATGGAGTTGAAAATAATAGTAGGAAAAATATGGAACCTAATGGATGCTTGGGCGAAAACATATTTCCTGTAATGAAAGGTGTAAACTTGAACAGAAACTACGATGCTGGCTGGAGTGAATGGAAACCATGGTATTTTTTATCAACAACGGCCACACCATATGGTGATTTATTGCTTCACATGCTTGGTTATCCTCCAGAATATAGGGGAGAGAAGCCATTTAGTGAGAAAGAAACTAAGGCTATAAAAGAATTTGTAGAGAACAGAAGCTTTGTTATAGCCATAGATTTTCACACTGGAGCAGGAGAAATCATATTTTATCCATTTGGATACACAGATGAGAAACCAAAAGATGTTACCACCTTCATTTCAATCGCAGAAAATATTTTCAGAATAAACAATTACAGTTTTCAGGAAGCAGGAAAAGCAGCAATTGGTATGGCAATTGACTGGATGTACGAAAAAGAAGGCATCTATGCCTTCATAGTTGAATTGAGTAGGGAAGTGGCTCCATCAGAAGAGGAAAAAGTTAAAGAAATTTTTGAGAAAAATTTGCCTGTAAATTATTATTTAATAGATAGGGCAATTAGAATGCATTTGCAAACTTTATATACAGTAAAGATTTAATATTAATAATATGGGTGTTAAACATGGAGAAAGATTCCTTCTGGTTGGGCAGAGCATTCATAGAATCATTTAATATTTCTCCTCATGGAGCAATTATATTCATAAACGGTAAAATTGCGGCAATAAATAAGAAAGGAAAGGAAATTCTAGAAATAGAAAAAGAAGAAGAGATATTAGGAAAAGGCTGGATCGATTTTATACACATCGATTCCATGAAAGACATTGAAAAATTGCTTGAAATGCTGAAAGAAAAAGATGCTACCTCCTCCTCGCTAAAATGCAAAATAATTGGAAAGAATGGAAAGGACATAGAAGTGTTTTTATTCTTTTTAGGTGCCAGATATAGAGACAAAGAAGTAGCGATGATAATTTTTCAAGATATTAGCAAGGAAAAAGAAGAAAAGAAAAAGATGCAAGAAATAGTTCATAACTTGAAGGAGAGACTCAAGGAATTGAGCTGTCTGTATAGCATTGAAACAATTTCCAGAAAAGATATCTCTCTTGATGAAATTTTGCAGGAAATAGTGGAAGTTATTCCTGATGCTTTGCAACATGCTGAGCTTGCATATAGCAGGATCATGCTTAAAAATAGAGAATATCGCTCCAGAAATTACATGAAAACGAAATGGAGAAAGGCAACAGATATAATAATAAATGGAAAGAAGGAAGGAATTGTGGAAATAGGCTATCTGGAGGAGACGCCGCCTGCAGATAATGGCCCGTTCCTGAAAGAAGAGATAGATTTGCTTAACCATGTTGCAATGAAAATAGCGGATATTGTTGAATATAGAGAAACGAGAGAAGAGCTGCAGAAAAGCAAGGATTATTTCCAGGCATTAGTGGAGGAAAGCTCTGATATAATAATGGTTGTTGATGAAAATACAGTGGTGGAATATATTTCTCCATCTATAAAAAAGATTCTCGGTTTTTCCCCAGAAGAAGTTGTTGGAAAAAAAGCCCTAGAATTTGTTTGTCCAGAAGATTTACAAATTGCCATGGAAAAATTGCAGGAGATATTCAAAAATCCAAATAAGGTGGTATCTGCAAGATTTCGTGTTATTCATAAAAATGGTGAATGTAGAGTTATGGATGTTAAGGGGAGAAATCTCCTTGCAGACCCAATTGTTAGAGGAATTGTTGTTAACTTCAATGATATAACAGAACTTGTTGAAAAAGAAAGGGCTTTGAAAAAGAGCGAAGAGAAGATACGCCTTTTGCTAAATGCAACTCATGATTTTATTATTTTGGCAGCTGAAGATGGAACAATCGTTGATTTAAATGAAGCAATGGCAAGACATTTTGGTAGGAAAAGAGAGGAACTCATTGGTGTAAACCTTAAAAGTTTTATTCCTCCAGATGTATATGAAAGAAGATTTGCCAAGGCTTTGGAAGTAAAACATACAAAAAAGCCGATACGATTTATAGATGAGCAAGAGGGAAGATGGTTTGACAGCAGATATTATCCAGTTTTTGATGAAAATGGTGATGTAACGCAAATTGCTGCATTTATCCGTGATATAACAGAACTTGTTGAAAAGGAAAGGGAAATAGAAGAAAATGAGAGAAAATTGAGGACATTGATAGATGCAACACATGATCTGGTTTTGCTTGTTAAACTAGACGGAACAATCGTTGATTTAAACGAAGCAATGGCAAAAGCAATGGGAGGGAAGAGTAGACAGGAATTCATAGGCAAGAGTATATGGGATTATAAGCATACTATTCCACAAGATGTATTTGAAAATAAAGTGAAAAAAGCACTAGAAGTTGTAAGAACAAAGAAGCCCGTGAAATTTATTGATAAGCCTAGGAGATGGTTTGATAATCGTTATTATCCTATAATAGATGAAAATGGTGAAGTGGTTCAAGTAGCGATGTTTTCAAGAGATATAACAGAAATAAAAGAGATGGAAGAAAGACTTCGCCAAGTAGCTGAGAATATAAATGAATGGATTTGGGAAGTGGATGCCAATGGCTTATATACCTATTCCAGCCCGGCTGTGGAAAAAATACTCGGATATAAGCCAGAAGAAATAGTGGGTAAAAAACATTTTTATGATTTATTCCATCCAGAAGATAAGGAGAAATTGAAGAAAGAAGCATTTAAACTATTTGAAAACAAAAAACCATTCAGGGACTTTTTGAACAGAAATTTGCACAAAAATGGCGAGGAAAGATGGCTCATTACAAGTGGAGTGCCCATTATTGATGAAAAGGGAAATCTGCTAGGATATAGGGGCTTGGATTTGGATGTAACTGAAAAAAAGAAAGCAACAGATGCTTTAATTAAGAGCGAGGAAAAATTCAGAATACTCGCAGAAAACTCACCCAGCGCTATTTTTATCAATAAAGGAAGGAGATTGGTATATGTAAATAAAAAAGGAGAGGAAATTACAGGATACAGCAGGAAAGAGTTATGCTCTCCTGATTTTGATCTGTTGAATCTGATTGCGCCGGAAGATAGAGAAAAGATAAGAAGATTATTCATGAAAGGACGTAAAACAACTTCATATGAATGTCAACTGATTGATAAAAAGGGAAGAAAAAGGGATATAATAGTTAATGCCACAGAAATTCCTTATGAAAATGAAAAGGCCATACTGGGTATAATTACGGATATAACAGAGCTTAAAAAAGCCCAGCAAGAAGTAAAGAAACTGAACGAATATCTGGAAAGCATCATTGAAAATGCAAATGTATGGCTTGATGTTTTGGACGAAAATGGCAATGTCATTATATGGAATAGAGCTGCTGAAGAAATAAGCGGGTATACAAAGGAAGAAGTAGTGGGTCATGCCAAGATATGGGAATGGTTGTATCCAGATGAAGAATACAGAAAAAGGATTCTTGAGAAGGCCATGGCAATAATTAAAAAGGGCGAGGTG
>JAJRYN010000128.1 GCA_024275755.1 archaeon
ATATCTGGACATTAAAAATAGACTTGAAATGGCAAAGAAAATAAGAGAAGTGGCAAATGATAAGATGGTAGTAGTTGTTGAGCATGATTTGGCAGTGCTGGATTTTCTAGCAGATATAATTCATATATTATACGGAAAGAAAGGAGTATATGGTGTGGTAGCCGGAGCGAAGACAGCAAGACATGGCATTAATCTGTATCTTTCTGGCTATTTAAAGGAGGAGAATGTGAGATTTGGGGAGGAAATAAAATTTGAGAAACATCCTCCGAGACAATTAAAAGAGCAGGAAATATTAATTTCATTTGAAGGATTAAAGAAAAAATATAACGGCTTTGAGCTTCAAATAGAATCTGGAGAGATTTATAAGGGAGAAGTGGTAGGCGTTGTTGGCCCAAATGGAATAGGAAAAACAACTTTTGTTAAAATGCTCGCGGGAATAATTGAGCCAACGGAAGGAAAAGTGGATGCTAAAGTTAAAGTAAGTTACAAGCCCCAGTATATAAAAGCTGGGGAAGGAACTGTAAGAGAATTATTTGAAGTCAACAAAAAGAAATTCCATATACTCTACGACAAAGAAGTGTTGCTGCCATTGGGTATAAAAGATTTGTTTGATAGGGAGTTGAATAGTTTATCTGGAGGTGAGTTGCAAACTGTAGCTGTTGCTTTCTGCTTAAGTATGGAAGCAGACATTTATCTCATAGACGAGCCCTCTGCCTATTTGGACGCAAAGCAGAGAATGAAAATAGCAAAGGTAATAAAAAGAATAATGGAAAAGGAGGCAAAAGCTGCTTTGGTAGTAGAGCATGACGTCTATTTTATAGATATGGTTAGTCAGGCATTGATGGTTTTTTCTGGAGAACCAGGGAAAAAGGGCATAGGAAGAGGACCATTTAGCCTGAGGGAAGGAATGAATCTTTTCCTCAAAGATTTGGGCATTACATTTAGAAGAGATGAGGATACTAATAGGCCAAGGGTAAATAAAATTGGCTCCACTTTAGACAGACAGCAAAAATCAATAGGAGAATACTATTACGAGTTATGACTATTCTGCCTTTGGGAGATAAATATCAAAAATTGTTCCCTGTTTATTGGCAGCTCTTACTTCTATATATCCCCCATAACCTTCAACAAGCTTTTTGACAAGGTATAGTCCTAAACCACTTCCAGGACTTCCTTTCCTTTTGACCCTTGGATCAAAAATTTTCTCTTTGATTTCTGAAGGAATTCCCTCTCCATCATCTTCTATCGAGATTTTGTAAAATATTTTTCCACCTTTTTTTATTTCTTCTCCAGATATAGTTATTGTCTTGCAATTTGAATGTATGATTGCATTTTGAATAATATTGGAAAATACATTTTCAACAAGTGAATCTGCCTTTATGATTCCCTCAACAGGGATATATTCTATTCTTATGCCTTTCTTCTTTGCTTCTTCCTCGAAATCATGGATAACCTTGGATAAAATCTCATGTAAATCCATATATCTTAAAGATTTTTGAATGCCTGCCTCTCTCAATTTTCTTATATTTGTAATGAGGTCGCTGCTAGAATATGCAGCTTTTAAAGCACCCTTTACAAGTGCCTTCTGCTCTTCTGTAAGCGGCGTCTCCTCCAGCAATTCAAGATTTCCTTGAATTACTGCAATTTTATTCGCAACATCATGGCGGAGGAGGGAATGATAAAATTCTTTCTCCTGTCCTGCCTTTTTTCTGGCAGATATATCTCGATAAATGGTAAAAATTCCAACCTGTTTTCCTTCAATAAAAATAGGGGCTCCAAGAATAGATACATATACCAAGGAACCATCCTTTCTTTTTCTTTTGCCTTCCGCTTTTATAATTTCCCCATTCATTACTCTTAGAGTAAATTGTTTCCCGATTCTTTTCTCCTCCTCTGGTAGAACAAAATCATCCAGATTCTTTCCTCTTATCTCATCAACTGTATAGCCAAATAATTCCTCAAAAGCAGGATTTACATCTAAAATGCGATGTTTTTCGTCAAGCGAAACAATTGCCTCTGGAGAACTTTCAAACAATGCCTGGAAATAGGTTTTCTGTTTTCTTAACTCCTCTTCAATTTTCTTTCTTTTTTCAATATCTCTGATTGTTATGAAGCTTCCAATTGGTTTTTCGTTCCAAATGATGGGAGAGGTATTTATCTCTGCAGTAAACTCTTCCCCATTACATTTCCTTATTTTGACTTCCATCCCTGTTATTTTTTCTCCATGAATTGTTTTTTTGAAATACTCGCTAAACTTTTCCTGATATTCTGGAGAAATAAATTGTATGAATGGTTTCCCTAGGAGGCTTTTCTTTGTGCTATCCACCATTTCACAGAAATATGAGTTTGCATAGTCAATATCTCCAGTCTTATCTATTATACAGATTCCCTCGCTGGCTGTTTCCGCCAGTATTCTAAAATCTATTTCAGCTGCAGTTTCAAGTGGTAACTTAAATTTCAAAATTGCATACAGAATGAGAGATAATGTTAAAAAATCTAGTGTTGCACCAACAGGAAATTGAGCAATATGATAAATTTCTACCATTATTTCATAGGTGACAAAAGAAAAAAATGCATTTGCTGGTATGGCTACAAGTATGTAAAAACTCTGTCTTTTTTTAATTCCCACGCTTTCTTTATAATATCTGAATAGCAAAAAAGTGGAGAAAATAATAAAAAATAATCCTATCCAAGAATTTATGGCAAAAAGGAAAAAGTTGTACACTGGCTCATAACCAATCACCCTGTATTCCACATCAGTTACATAATATCCCATAGCAAGTAAAAGAGTCAGAAAAATTACGGGTATGTATCCAATGAGATAATATTTTGCTTTTATATATCCCGTGAATTCTGCAGCAAAATGAAAAATAACTGCCGGGATTATAATGAGACCTAGCGTACTTATCTGAGCCCATAAAATTTCTCCGTTAGTTAAATTTGTCAATACTATTCCAACATTCCATAAAAAACTCGACAGGCATATACCTGCAAGAGGAAAAACATATTCTTTTCTTGGTTTTCTTGATAGAAGATACACTGCAATAGAGAAAAGGAATATGGAGGATACCAATGATGGAATCAAGTATAGTCCATTCATTTACAAGCTAATCCCCTAGTCTTATAAGAAATTTTATATTTTTTCTAATTATGACAAAAAGTTTAATGTCGGGGGCGGGATTTGAACCCGCGACCTCCTGATTGCCCAGACGAACCCTTCAGCTGCGCTTATGAGTCAGGCGCTCTAACCAGTCTGAGCCACCCCGACAGACTAACTCTAATATCAATTTCAATATAAAAAAATTGCTTCAAATACAGCTAGTAAAATAGGATTATCAAAAAATAATGAAATGAAACAATATTTAAATTTCTTTCAAATTGTTATATCATGATAAAGGTTGGATGCTGCGGCTTCAGAGGCAAAAAACAGGAATATTTCAAAAATTTTGAAGTGGTGGAAGTGCAGCAAACATTTTACAAGCTGCCAATGCTCCAAACAGCAGAAAAGTGGCGGGAAGAAGCACCAAGCAACTTTGAATACACAATGAAAGCGTGGCAGCTCATAACTCATGAGGCAAGCAGCCCCACTTACAGAAAAGCAGGCATAACAATTGAGGGAAACAAAAAAAACTATGGGTTTTTCAGACCCACAAAGGAGGTTTTTGATGCATGGGAAAAATGCGAGGGATTTGCTGAGGTATTGAGGGCAAAAATTATTGTTTTTCAGTGCCCTCCATCATTTCACGAAAATGATGAAAATATAAAAAACATGAGAGAATTTTTTTCCTCAATATCTGATAAGTTTATATATGCATGGGAGCCTCGTGGCAAATGGAATAATGAAACAATAATTGAATTATGCAAAGAACTGAATTTGATTCACTGTGTTGATCCATTTAAAAAGGAGAGTTTGTATGGTATGCCCAAATATTATCGCCTCCATGGTATAGGTGGATATAAATATGATTACAGTGTGGATGAATTAAAAAAGCTGGCTAATATTTGTAAAAAACATGAGATAGTATATTGTCTTTTCAATAATACACAGATGCTCAAAAACGCTTTGGAATTTAAAGAAATTTTAAAATCACTTTAAAGGAAT
>JAJRYN010000129.1 GCA_024275755.1 archaeon
GCCTTTGTTAACTGCTATAGAGGAAAGAAGTGAAACGACAATATTTGGAGGAGAAATTACAAAACAGCAGCTCTCACAAATTTTATGGACAGCATATGGGTTTTCATACTATATCGATAATAGTCTATCTGAAAAAAATAAAATAGCAAGACATAGAGTGGTGCCAAGCGCTCATGCATATTATCCATTAAAAATATATGCAATCACTGAAGATGGCATTTACAAATACTTTGCAGGATTGTATAGATATTATATGTGGAATCTGCCTGTTCTTCATACTATAATAAAAATCAGAAACGGAGATTTTCGCAAAGAAATAGCCGAAGCATCTTCACTACCATCCATTGAGAATGCCCCTCTTATAATAATTTCTGTACTCAGCTTGAGAATGACAAAGGGAATGATTGGCTTGTGGGATGATTTTTCATCTGAAGAGTATCGTTGGATGTGGTATTATGAAGCAGGAGCATCTGCCTACAATGTTCTGCTTGAATCTACTGCATGGAATTTATCTGCAAATATTGCCCTTCCTACAGATATAGATACCATACGTTCTGTCCTCAGATTAAATGAAGAATATATTCCTTTACTGATTGTGCCAGTAGGAGAAAAAATGCATTGATTTGCAAGATACTTAATACTTCAATAATGAACAGCCCTTGTCATCAATAGTAAATTATATATTCTCTTTTTAAATAAGTGCTCATGGTTAAATACAGTACCATCTCCATTCCAAAGGAGTTGCACGAGGAAATAAAAAGAACTGTCATTGATGACCCAAAATATGGTTATAAGAGTGTTGCCGAATTTTCATTAGAAGCTATAAAAATAAGGCTAGAAGAAATTAGAAGAGCACTGGAAGAAGAGAGAGGAGACAGGAGAAAGAAGATAAAGAAAATAGTAGAAAATATTAAAAAATCATTAAAGTAGCCTTTCCGGACAATACTCTTTCCTCACACAATTATTGCATTTTCTTTTGTTGTTATGGTTTCTATGTGTTTCTCCTTTTTCAATATCTTTTAACATTTTTTCTCTGAATTGCAGAACCAGCTTCTTCCATCTCTCTTCATATGGAATTTTGAATTCAGCATTTTTATATTTTAGAATCCCATATGGAGGAGCTATTCCATATTCATCTTCCACAAGCATACAATATGCAGTTACCTGTATAACATGGGGAAATGTAGGGGACATTAAATCTGAGGATTTTTCCTCAACAGGAATATAATCATCATCTATTTTTATTATATAATCAGGCTTTCCTCTTATGCCATATTTGTCAGATTTAATTTCTTTTCCTTCTTTATCTGCACCTACATATTCTATCTCTCCTTTCAGGGGTATATATTTTATCTTTTTAGCAATGATTTCATCTGCCATATACAGGGTGCGATAAAAAAGCAAATTAGCCAATATAACCCATATAAGAGCCAATATTTCAGCAAATCTGCTTATGCTTGCATTTGCAGGATATGAAAAAAGTATTGCAAAGAAAGCTATAATTATAGCACCCATTGAAGATATTAAAAGAAGTTTTTCATATCTAGCTTTCAAAATACTTTCTACTTTACTGGCTCTATACAGAAAAAAAGATGAATTGAGAAGCCATAGAAGAGACATTACTATAAAAAAATATTTCCAGAAGTTTTCCATCTCTCCATATAGAAGAGCTAATCCTGCTATTGCAACTATCGAAGCGGAAACAGAAAAGAAAAGAGTATATTTTTCATAAAATTTAATTTTCTTTTCTTTCTTCTGTATTTCTTTTAACTCATTCTCCACATTTTTATGATGTGCCACGCCTGCTTTAGAAACAACTTTATGTTTTTTACTCAACCACCAGGAAAGAGGACAATATGCATATTTTTCTAGATCACCTGCTGAAACAAACATTTATTTGGTAATTGAGAGTATATAAAAAATTTTGCGATTCTATGAATTAAACGAGCTATGCTTTGTATCATAACTGGAGAAGTTGTGGCATCATGCTTTTCATTCTTTA
>JAJRYN010000130.1 GCA_024275755.1 archaeon
ATGAGGAATCTGGCTTTTGACAATGCCAGGCCCATTATCCTCAACACTGATTTTGTATTCATCTCCATCAATTTGCTTTATCCTCACGATTATATCTGGCAGAATGCCAGCTTCCTCACATGCATCCAGCGAGTTATCGACAGCTTCCTTAACACATGTTATGAGAGCCCTAGTTAAACTATCAAATCCCAGAATTTGCTTGTTCCTCTCGAAGAATTCTGCTATGGAAATCTGGCGCTGCTTTTTTGCAAGCTCCTCTGCAATCGGCATTTTATTTTATATGCCGTCAATCATATAGATTTTTCTATTTTTCTCCTTATCAAAACCACTGCAATTGCCGCAATTATAATGGCTAACTCAAATCCTGGTATTCCCTTCTTTTCTTTATTCTGCACTTCTATGTTTATTTTTATAATATTGCTGTAATTTATTCCATCATATGCTCTTACTTCTATGGTATGCATTCCATTCTTGAGTTTTTTCGTATCTAGCTTATATGCCCAGTTCAATATTCCAGTAGCATTTTGCCATTCTCCTCCATCTATTCTTATTTCTACTTTGGCAATGCTTTCATTGCCGTCTTTATCCCATGCTTTGCCTTTGATAATTATTTCTCCAGAGACGGTGCTGCCATTGCTTGGATAATCTATTGAAACAACTGGAGGAGTGTTTGCAACGTTGTTTACAGTTATATTTATGGAAACTATACTGCTGTAATCAACGCCATCATAACATCTTGTCTCTATCTTATGTAATCCATTAGCAACCTTTGTTGTGTCCCATGAATAACTCCATGAAATTGTTCCACTTGCTTCTTTCCATTCTCCATTGTCTATTTTTATCTCCACTTTTTGTATCGTTTCATTTCCATCTACATCCCATGCTTTGCCCTGTATTGTAACAACGCCAGAAACAATGCTTCCATCTGATGGAGATAAAATTTCTATTTCCGGTGGAGTATTTGGTAACTGGAAGTTTGCAATAACATTCTTGTTGCTATTCATTGTAATTTGAATAGTTGGATTTGTTCCAGAGGCATCTCCGCTCCAGTAGGCAAAGACGTATCCTTCATTTGCTACTGCAGTAAGAGTAACTACAGTGCCTTCTTCATATATTCCTCCTGCTGGAGTCATTGAAACGGTTCCAGCATTTGCAGGATTTATTGAAACTATGAGTGTATATTGTGGCTTTGCTTTTGTTGTAAATTGCCATACTGGAGAAGTTGTGCTTTTAATGCCGTCACTTACAACAACATACCATTGATATGTTGTTGAATACTGTAAGCCCTGCCATACTATGCTTACTGTGCTTCCTGGGGAAACATTTTCTTTCGTTCCTATAATGCTGCTATCTGATGCATCATAAAATGTTACCGTCAGCATATCTCCATCAACATCATCAACATCAACAGCAAGCGTTGGATTTATAGCTATGCCAGTACTTCCATTTGCAGGATGTGGATTTGTCACAGTTGGAGGTGTATCCTCTTTTGTTGTAAATTGCCATACTGGGCTTATTGCTTTAGCTCCATTTTCATCCCATGCTACTATGCGCCAGTAATATGTTGTTGAATACTGAAGATTGCTTGTGGAATATGAAGCAGATGTTATATTGCTCGCTACTTTTGGCGGATTTGCTGTTGTTCCAAAATAGACATCATATGTTAAAGCATCTCCATCTGGGTCATAGCATTGCCATTGTAATGTTACAGCCAATTCAACGCCTGTAGCCCCATTCGCTGGCTCTGGAGAATAAGGCACAGCAGGCGGATGATTTGCAGGCATAACCAATGGAAGCATATCTCCTCCATTCTTTATATTTCCAGAACAATTGTATGGAAGCATTGTATCTCCTAAATCATCTCCATTGATATCATCTCCTTCATAATCATGCCAGTAATTTCCACCAAGCCATGCTCCGCCAACAATATTTCTGCCAGCTTTCTTGCTTATGTTCCATATATTGTTTCCTTCATCATAAGCATTTATTGTGTTGTTGAAATAGTTGTTGTAAATGGTGTTATTATTGCTCAAAGATAAATAGATTCCATAATAGTTTCCAGTTATATGATTTGAATAAATTGTGTTGTTGGATGATTCGGAAAGTAAAATGCCCTCCTCATCATTATCAAAAACACTGTTTGAATAAATTATATTATTGTTAGCATTCCATATGGTGATGCCTGAATAAGAATTGTTAAATGCTTTATTGAATTTGACGGTATTATTTTCTGAAGTTTGAACTAATATACCATAGTATAGATTTCCATAATTTGTATTGTTTACTACTGTATTGTTATAGGCATTATTTTGCAAAACTATTCCCCATTTATTGTTATGGCATGTATTATTTTCAATGACATTATTTTTAGCTTGTAACATGAAAATTCCTCTCTCACCATTGTTGTAGATGTAATTGTCTTTTATGAGATTGTTACTTGTGTAATAGTATAGCTTTATGCCGTCATAGGAATTGTTGTAAATGTAATTGGAAAGGATTTTATTATTGGAAGAATGCGTAGATATATATATGCTGTTCCGTCCATTGTTGTAAATATAATTTGCATATATTGTGTTATTTTCGCTTTGGGAAAGAAGGATTCCCTGCTGCAAATTATAGTATATATGATTTGAATAAATAGAATTGTTCGATGCCACGTTTATGAAAATACCTATCTGATTGTTATGAATGTAATTAAAGGAAATGTTGTTATTATCCGAATAAACCATTATTCCATAATATGAATTATTGTAAATGTAATTGGATGTGATGGTATTATTTCCTGATAGGCTATCGAGATAAATTCCATCGTCATCATTATCATGTAAGTAATTTTCTGAAATATTGTTAAACATTGAATGTGATAAATGAATTCCATTGTAAGAATGATTGAAAATATCATTTGATTTTATTATGTTATTATTGCTGTTCGATAAGTAAATTCCATGACTGTTGTTGTAGATGTAATTGGATGCAATGGTATTATTATTTGATGAACTGGCTAAATAAACTCCATAACCATAGTTGCTGTTACCAAAAATGCTATTATTTTCTATTGTGTTGTAATAGCAATTTCGCCATAACGTTATGCCATAGTTATTGTCATATACTGTATTATTCCTAATTATACTGTAATTGCATTTATCAATTATTATTCCATAGAATTCATTGCTTATATTACATTCTTCTATGAGTGAATAGATACTCCCCATAATCCTTATACCATATCCACTTGAGGAAACAGTTATTTTCTTTAAACTGGCATTATCTGAATAATCAAGATAAACCCCATATTTTGATGAGCCACTTATATTGCTTACATTAGCCTCAAAAATTTCATTGTTGATGCAGTGTGAATAATATATTCCATATGCAGTACTTACAGAAGTAACATTGAATATTGTTGCATTTTTTATTGAATTATTGTTTGATTCATAAGCATATATTCCATATGCTGTTGAATCATTTCCTTTTATGTCATATATTGTTACATTTTCGAGAGAGCAATTGTTGGCATAGTTAATCATTATTCCATATACATATATTGTTATGCTATCATTTTGCAATGTGGTTATATTCATTACAGTTACATTTCTTATTATACATCCATCTGCTTTTACCCATATTCCTCTCACATTATCATAATCTGCATGAGCGTCTCTTATAGTAAATCCATCTATAAGGCATGGGTAGTCTATAGTTACTGCATTTTGTCCGCTTGCCTTTATTATTGTATTTGCTGGATTGCCCTGCCCTATTAAACTCAATTCCTTATTTATTACAATGCTTTCCTCATAAATTCCTTCATAAACATATACTGTGCCTCCGCTGGCAACAGCATTTATTCCATCTGTTATGGTAGCAAAATGGTCGTATCCCCATCCTGGAGTGCCGCTGTTATAATCATCGTCTACATATACCATGCTAGGCTTTGGAAGAGTTGTTGTAAAATGCCATACATCGCTTTTATTACTGTCAAACCCATCATTTACAATTACATACCAGTAATATGTAGTACCATAATCCAAACCACTCCATATTATACTTGCTGTATTTCCAGAAAATACACCATTAACATAGCCAATTAAAGTATCGCTGGAAGCATCATAAAATGAAACATTCATTGTATCGCCATCTTCATCATATACAACAACGCTTAACGTTGGATTTATTGAAACATCAACGCTTCCATTTGCAGGGGTTGGATTTGTTGCATAAGGCAAATGATTTTGAATCATGGCAAGAGGAGCAAATATGCTAAATGATGTTATATTCACTCCTACAATGTTATTTGCCATATCTAAATAACGGGAACCATTCCATCCATCTTCCTGCCATCCATAACTATATTTCCATATTTTCAGCGTATTTTCAACCAAACCAGCAATATCACCGTCATCATAGTATATCCTTATATCCATCCATGCTGGATTGGCATCCAACCTGCTTATTTCTAAGAATTTTCCAATATGTTGCCAGTGAGATGGCGGCAAAGCGGGCAGAGAAGCATTTTTAATAGAAATATTGCCTTCATAGGTAAAGGAAAACTTTGTTGAATTTATGGTATTGTTTATGAAGGTATTATGCTGTCCATAAATATAAAGGTCAGATGATGCGGAATCTTTTATTATATTATCTTTTATTTCATTTTCTCGGGCGGTTTCCTTAACGTAAATGCCATAGTTGCATGAAACTATATTATTTGATGAAACTGTGTTGTTGTCACCCATTAAATATATACCATAAGCACTGTTGATTCCTAATGTATTAGATTCCACAGTATTATTGTTTCCTATGAGATAGATTGCACATAGTCTGTTGTTATCAATTTTATTTCCGGTGACGCTAACATTTAATGCTGTATCTCTTATGACTATGCCGTTATCATCGTTATTGTATACATGGTTATAGTTGATTACATTGTTGGAACCATATATTTCTATGCCATTTCCTGAGTTATTATATATAGAATTTGAAAGAACAGAGTTATTGCTCTGTGCGATATATACAGCACAAAAACCATTTTCATACAGGGAATTATACGAAATTGTGTTATTGCGAGAGTTAATATATATTCCATATTTCGTGTTGTTATAAATGTAATTGGAAGTTATCTCATTATAATAGCTTCCGTCAATGAAAACTCCACTATAATACCCCGAATTATTATAAATATAGTTTGATGTTATTTCATTATGGATAGAATTATCAGTTATCTTTAATCCGTCACCATCATTATCATGTATTTTATTGCCAGAAATCTTTAAGTTGCTACATCTTTTAAGCACTAAAGCATTTCCGCTGTTAAACACTTCATTATTTTTAATATCTCCACCATTCGCGTCCCATATAACTATGCCTGCTGTTGAAGCGTTATACACTGTATTATTCTCTATAAGTATATCGTTTATATTGTAAATGTAAATGCCATAATTTGCACAATCATAAACTGTACAATTTCTTATTGTAACATTTTGTAAAGTAAATGAAGCATTATACACACGTATTCCATATGAACAATTGAATACAGTAAAATTCTCCACAAGCGTGTTGTTAGCTTCTATTTTTATTCCATATCCTCCATGCCCATCTATAGCAGGGTCTCCCATCAATTTTATTTCCTTGTTTATAACAACGGGCCCATCATATGTACCAGGGTAAACTTTTATTATATCGCCATCGCTGGCAGCATCTATTGCATCCTGTATGGTTGTGTAGTTTCCTACTCCAGCGCCACCTACATAATGTATTTTCTTTGGTGTCATTATGTAAATGTATCCCTTAACAATGCAGTTTTCCGGTGGGATGAGGTCAAGTGTTATATTCAAGCGGAGAGTTTGTCCAGGAGCAATCATATTTCCCGGATATGGTGGAGGAAGGGTGCTATTCACAAAATAACCATCTGCATTTGCTACCGCTCCTTCAATAAGAGAATACTGAGGAGTTGGAAGGAAGGGGTATGATGCTGGAACAGATACATTGTAATACCCGTTTGAATCGGTAATCGTATTTCTTACATATGTGTCAACCAATCCTCCAAGCCCAATCGTGATGGTTCCTGTTACAGTAACATTTGCTCCAGCAATCGGCAGCTCGGTTTCATTATCAAGCACAAAACCATCAACCCATGCTTCATCCGGAGGATGATGAACCAGAGAAACATTCACCCATTTGGTCTCACTCTCATTTACTTCAAAAGGTGGCAGATATGTGGGGAAATAATTTTTGGCCTGAACCTGTATTGAAAGATTTCCAGCTGGCACATTGAATTCATAGTATCCGTTGACATCAGTTGTTGTAAAATTGTAATAACTCACATTCAGTCCAAATATTGAGATATTTGCCCCCACTATTGGATTATCGCTTTCATTTTTAACATAACCCTTAACTACCGCCGTTAACGGTGGGGTGGGTGGTATTGGATCGAGATAAAAATCTATAATTTTTGTACTAGCGATGGTGGTAGCATTTATTTCGGTATAAAATCCATCAGCTTGAGCAGAAATTGTCACATTAGATGAAGGAAGGTGTATGATATAATAACCGTCTGCATTAGTAGATGTATAATTAAATCCTCCAAAATAATCGTCATTAAACAATATACTCACATTTGCCCCTGCTATAGGCTGCTTCGTTGAATTATCATATACATGCCCTTCGATAGTTGCATCATCCATAGGGAAATACATCAATGTTATGTTCTTCCACACAACCCCATTTATGTAAAAATTCTCTGTTGAATTATAAACAAACATTATTTCATTGCCCCTCGTTTTATTGAGCATAGCAGTTACATTTACAGTTCCTTCTGCAACATTTATTTCATAATATCCGTTTATATCTGCAATCGTAAGATTTGACAAGCTGTGTTTTCCATCCGTCCAGTCAAGTATAATAAAAGCATTTTGTGCTGGCTCTTCTGCTTTTATTGGTAGCATAAAAAATGCTAATAATGCCAAAAACGCGAGACAGCACAAAACTATTATTTTTTTCTTCATAAAATTAATTCCTTTTGTAAAAATAATTTTTTCTTGATATGTCATAGCAAAGCAAACTCCCATGAATTTAAAAATTGTTAGTAATATTATGATCATGAACATGAAATATTATGCAACAGCTATAATGGGTCTCGAAAAGATATCTGCAGATGAAATCAAAGAGCTTGGAGGAAAGATAAATGAAATAAGGGAAGGAAAGGGAAGAATATTTTTTGAGGGAAAATTTGAACTTATACCAAAATTAAACTTTTTTCGGGCGAACCATTGAAAGATTGCTCATTCTGCTTGAAAATAGAAAATTCGAAGTGCTGGAAGACATATACAAAATAACAAAAGACATAGATTACAATTTCATAAAGCCAGAACAGGCATTCGCAGTAAGAGCAAATAGAGTTGGTTCACATAATTTTACATCTATGGATGTTGCCCGAGTAGCTGGACAGGCTATCATAGATGCATATATGGAAAGCAGGCAGAAAAGATTGAAAGTAAATTTGGATGAGCCAGATGTCATAATAAGAGTGGATGTGATACATGATGAAGTTTTCGTTGGAGTTGATACAACAGGGGATAATGCGTTGCACAAAAGATGGTATCGTGTTTATCATCACCCAGCCTCTCTTAATGCCTCAATTGCTGCCTCATTGATCAGGCTAGCCGGTTGGAATGAAAATAAAGTTTTGCTTGATCCTATGGCTGGAGGGGGAACAATATTGATTGAAGCAGCTTTAATGGGCAGAAACATTGCAACAGGAAAAAACAGAGATTTTGCATATTTCAAAATTTTTGGAGAAATATTGTCGGAGGAACATGAAAAAGAAATTTTCATGGATTTGTACGGCATTGAAAAATACAGAAAGCATGTTGTGGGTGCTACGAGAAATGCTAGGGCTGCCGGTGTTGCAGATACCATAAAATTTTTGCAAGGCGATGCCACAAAACTGGAAGGAATTGAAGCGAATACAGTTGTAACAAATCCTCCTTATGGATTGAGAATTGGCAGCAAGAGAATAATTGAGGAGCTTTACAGTGGTTTTCTGGATTCTCTGCAAAATGTATTGAGCGATGACGCCACAGTGGTAATAATAACTTCTAATGATAAAATTTTGAGGAAATATGCCGAAGTTCTTGGCTATGTAATTGAGGAAGAGATAGGGGTAAAATATGGTAATTTAGATACAGCAGTCTTTAAATTATATCTGCAATAACTTTAAATATTCATAAAATCTTTCTTTAATGATAGCATGGAGGAGATATATGGAATAGAGGAGTTTAAAGCGAATTTTAAAAAAGTAATTGAGGAAATAGATTCAATTATTAAGGGTGCTTATCAGGAAAAAGAAGCAATGGAGAAATTGAGGAAATTGTTTTCAGAGGAACAGATAAAGAGACTTGAAGAACTTATGGACGCAATGAGAAAAAGAACAAAGGATGCAGAAGATAGAGCATTAGTTGCTTTGCAGGAAGCTGAGAGATATAAAAATGAGCTGGAAAAGGAAAAGACAAGGCTTGAAAAACTATGGGATGCATATAAAAAACAGGAAGAAGAACTTATGGAAAGAGAAAAGGAAATAGAGGAGTTGCAGGAAGCATTGAAGGAAAAAGATATGGAAATAGAGGAGCTTAAGAAACAGGTAGAGGGCATGGAGGAACTTAAAGGCAAATATGAAATGCTTGAAATGTTGAAAAAAGAACTAGAAGAAAAGAGCAAAGAACTCGAAGAAACTAAAGTGGAATTAGTAAGAGAAAGAGAAAGAAGAAGCGCTCTAGAAAGAGAAGTAGAGGACTTAAAGTCATATATCCCTTACAAGAAGCAGGCAGAAGAATTGATGGAAAAAGTAAAAGAACTCGAACCATTAAAAGAGCTTGTTAAGTATAAGGAAAAATATCAGGAAATCGAAGAACTTTACAGAAAGGAGCAGGAAAGGCTGGCGAAACTATTTAAGAAATATGAAGAACTCTGTAAGGAATATGAAGAAGCCAAGGAAAAACTTGAAAAATGGGAGGAGTGGTACAATGAAAACAAGGAATACATAAAAATGGCAGCAAATGCATTCAGTAAATTCAAGATGCCAGAGTAGCTATTTTCTTTCCAGGTCTTCCCCTCCATAAAATATATTCTGGATGGAGGCATATAGGTCCTCCATTCCTTCCCATGTTTCTGCAGAGAGAGGAATAAAGGATGTGTGAGCCTCCATTTCTCTTATTACAGTGATTATTCCCTCGCTGAGCCTAGAATACAATGAGGGTGCTTTCATCAGTTCTTCATATAGCAAATCTGGATTTTTCCCCCATTTCATCATTATATCAAGCATTTCTTTATCAATCATATCTATTTTTGTGAGTACATTAACCAATGGCACTTCAAGTCTGAATTGAGCTGTAGCAGAAAGCATTAATTGCGAGGCAAAATTTGATGGAGTAGTTGCTAATGAAGGATCAATTAAAAAAGCAAGCAACGAATTCTTTTTCCCAAGCTGCTCAATTATTATTTTTCCAGCACTTCTGAAAGCGAACAGTTCAAGCTGCCCAGGAGTATCAAATAAAACATAATCAGCTCTATATTCCCCGAGCCTTTCCTCCAATTCTTTTACATTCAATGCAAGCATGTCAGCACATACAATCTGTGCTCCATTTGGGCCGAGATCATATTCCTTCATAACTTCATCCAGAGAAATCCATTCTCTAACGTCAATTTCGGGAGCATAAGGTATCTTTTTTACTCCTGGATCAAGATTAACTGGGATACTATCATATCCATTTCTCTTGCACCACTCGTTGAAAGAGCCAGTGAGTCTGCTTTTTCCCGAGCCGGCGGTGCCTATAAAATAAATGTATATCATTTTAGCCACGGAGCATTTCCATATGTTTTATTCTTTTTTCTATCAGTTCCTTTTTTCCAATGTCATGCCTTATGAATATGTTTCCACTTACATGCTTCAAACATTTTTCACAAATATTTTCTGCATCTTCTATTTCATCTGCTATACCAACAACTGCTAGGCTCCTGGAAGTGGTTGTATATATTTTTCCATCTTTTTCATTCACAGAGGCATAAAATAGCAGTCCACCTTCTCTTTTAATTGCCTCTTCATCAACTCTAATTTCTTCTCCTGCTTTTGGTTTTATTCCGTATCCATTAGGCACAACATATTTGCATACGGTGCTTTTGCGGGCAAAGCTTATTTTCTTTCTGCTTAATGTTCCCTCTATCATAGACATGCAGATATCAACAAAATTTGTTGTCAGCAAAGGAAGAACATTCATTGCTTCCGGGTCTCCAAACCTTGCATTTATCTCTATAACTCTCACTCCATCTGTGGTGAGCATGAATTGTCCGTATATTACACCTTTGTATTCTCTTTTCTCCTTTCTCAAAGCTTCAATTATTTTTTGGAGTATTGTTGCAGCCTCTTCATAGTCATCTGCAGTCATGAACGGAAGCAAGCCACTTTTATGGCTGTAAGAACCCATCCCTCCTGTATTCGGTCCTTTATCTCCTGGTAGCAATCTCTTGTGATCCTGCACAGCAGGCATGGGATATATGGTGGAGCCATCGCAAAATGCCTGCAGAGTAAATTCCTCTCCCACCACCTTTTCCTCAATAAGTACTTTATGATGTTTTCCAATACCTTTCTCAATAACTTCTTTTGCGTATTCCACTGCTTCTTCAATAGTATTGAAATGATCTCCAGCTACTCTAACTCCTTTTCCTCCCGTCAGGCCAAGCGGTTTTATAGCTACTTCGCCATCAAGCATCTCAATGAACTCTTTTGCCATTTCGACACTCGAAAATGCCTTGCATTTCACACTGCCTTTTATGTTGTATTTTTCCATTAAGTGGCGCATAAATTCCTTGTTTGTTTCAATTTCCGCTGCTTCCTTAGTTGGAGAAGCAACTTTTATGTCATGTTTTGCGAGCAAATTTGCTACGCCTGCTTCTTCTGGCGCCTCTGGCCCAATAATTGCCAAATCAATTTTCTTTTTCAATGCATATTCCAGAACTTTTTCTGCATCTGTTTCGTCGTGAAGAAAATAATCTTTGGCCAGCCTTTTTATCCCAGGATTGGCATTTTTCATGAATGCATACAGCTCAGCACCACTTTCATAAACAGCTCTGCAGATGGCGTGTTCTCTTGCTCCACCTCCAATAACTAAAACTCGCATTAAATTGTATAACAAAAAAGATAATAAATTTTTAGTTAAAATTTATTTTAACTCCTCTATTTCATCTATTTTATCTTCTTTTATGTATTTGATTAATTTTTCTCCCGCTTTTTTAGCTTCTTCACTCATCTCTCCATACATGCTTTTTGGCTGAATGCCAACCAGATAAATCTCTGCCTTTGTTGTCTTTTGCAAATGGGAAATGAAAAGAGACAAAGGAATGGAATGGGTTGAAAAAGAAGCTTTTCCAACTTTCTCTTTTGGTATTCTTCTTATTTCTCCTGCTTTTAATCCCATATTGGCAGCATCAACAATAACAATTTTATCCGGCCTATAGGATATAATTTTTCCTATATAGTTCTCGGGTACAGTAGCGCAGTCTATAGCAACCCATCCCTCGTGTTTAAAATTTCTTGCCACGTATATGCCGATGGCATCATCGCCATTACTTTCATTTCCTACACCAAGCAATACGTTCATTAATGCTAATAGAAAAAACCATTTATAAATTTACCATATAGATGTATGGAAATATCAAAGTTGACTTGGAAAGAAATCGATGTTTTGCCCCGAGATACCCTATTTTTCATCTCCATAAGCCCAATGGAAGCGCATGGTCCCCATCTGCCTATAGCTACAGATTTTGAAATAGCAAGGAAAGTGGAAAAGGAAGTTATAAAATTGCTGGAAGAGAAAGGGGTGAGTTGCGTTTCATTGCCTCCTCTGCCATTGGGGACATGCAGATATCTTGAAGGTTTTGCCGGAACAATTTCCATCCACTGGAAAGTTTTGCATAAACTCGTGCTGGATATTTTCAAATCGTTCGCCAGCTATGGTTTCAAATACTTCGTGATAATCAATTTCCACATGGATTTGATGCATATTAGGGCTTTACACAAAGCAATTAAGAAGGCAAGGAAATATGGCATAGTTGCATGCGAGCCATTGTCTGTTTACTATTTTAAGGGAGAGTTATTTGAAAATGTGGAAGGAGAGGTGCATGCAGATATTAAAGAAACTTCTCTGGCATTGTATCTGTTTCCAGATAATGTCAAAAATTATAAAATAGAAGATTTCAAGGTTAAATTTAATCTGTTAAACTCCTTTAAAAAATTTAAAGAAATAGGAGTAAAAGAGGCATATATTGGAAGCCCTTCAAAAGCAAGTAAAGAATATGGTGAGGAATTGTTTAAAAAATTAGTTGAAAAATGTTTTCATGCTTCTCTAATGCTTACGGAAGGAAAAGCAGTTGAAATGCCAAAAAAATTGAAAATTTTGCTGGGGATATAAAATTACACAAATGTTATAAACATTCCTTATATTATAAAACCATGATAGTTCATCTGCCGCTGTGGCTCATAATCGCTGCCGTCATTATATTGCTTTTTGGGTGGAAAATAATAAAGTTTGCATTAACAATCTTATTCATATTTCTTCTCATTTTGTTTATACTGGCGCTGATATATCTTTTACCACATCTAAAAACCATTATTCCGTAGCTATGTGGTATATCTCCTCCTCATTATATCAATAGCTACATCTTCCTTTGGCGTTTTTATGAATGTAAAAAATAAGGAGAAGGATAAATAAGGGAAGATTAGCAGCAATAAGACTGCCGTAACAATCCATTGTATTAACTGGGCAAAATAAAGTATTGTAACAATAGCTGTTATTAACGACGCAATAAGCAAATGACGCCGGTGTTTCTCCATTACAAATTTTTATATTTGTCAGGTATATTAATTTTTCTGAAAGCCATTAGAGCAAGCACAAATCTTATAAAACACTTTCTTATACTTCCTTCCAATGAGAAGAAAAAAGACGAACCCACAATTGCTCAGAACCATTGATGTACTGTATAAGGCAGCTAGAAGACACAAGGCAGCGATATGGAAAGCAGTTGCTAAGAAGCTAGAAAAGCCTTCCAAGAATTGGGCTGAAGTTAATGTTGGAAAAATTGCAAAGCATTTACAGGATGGAGAAATCGCTTTGGTGCCTGGCAAAGTGCTTGGGATGGGCGAAGTCGGCAAGATAGAGGTTGCTGCATGGAAGTTTTCAAAGACAGCGAGGCAGAAAATTGAAAAGGCAGGAGGGAAATGTTATACCATACTGGAACTAGTTGAGAAAAATCCAAAAGGAAGTAAAGTTAGAATAATAGGTGGTTAAATATGGCTGTTATAGATGCTACCGACGCTCCAATAGGAAGGCTTGCATCAATTGTTGCAAAACGTCTGCTTAATGGAGAGGAGATTTTTATTGTAAATGCTGAAAAAGCGGTAATAACTGGAAATAAGGATGAAATAGTTGCAAGATATAAGAAGAAGAGAGAAATAGGGGGAACAAAGAGAAAGGGCCCTTATTTTCCCCGTGTTCCTCATATGATTTTGAAAAGAACTGTTAGAGGTATGCTGCCATATCAACAGCCAAAAGGCAGAAAAGCATATAAAAGGCTTAAGGTATTCATTGGCATACCTGAAGAGCTTAAAGATAAAGAGATTGAAAAAATAGAGTTTCAAAAATCAATAAATTATATAACCTTGAAGGAATTATCGGAATATCTGGGAGTAAAATGGCAGAAGTAGTTATTGCCTCTGGCAAAAGAAAAAGTGCAATTGCAAGGGCATACGTTAGCAAAGGAAAAGGAACCATCAAAATAAATAAGCTTAACTTGCTCGCTTATCCGGAGTACATTCGCCAGATAATAGCAGAGCCTCTCCAGCTTGCAGAAAAATATAGCAAGAAAGTTAACATAAGAGTTAGAGTAGAAGGCGGCGGCCCAGTCAGCCAAGCTGAGGCGGCAAGAACAGCAATAGCAAAAGCTCTGGCAGAGTTTACAGGAGATGAAGAATTAAAAAGAATATTCATGGAATATGATAGAACCCTGTTAGTAAGCGATACACGCCGCAAAGAGCCCAAGAAGCAGCTTGGAAGAGGAGCAAGAAAGAGAAAACAGAAATCATACAGGTGAAGAAAAATGATAATGCCCATTCGATGTTTCACATGCGGAAAGGTTCTTGCCTCTTTATTTGAAGAGTATAAAAAGAGAGTCTATATTGAAGGCGAAGAGCCGAAAAAGGTTCTGGATGACCTTGGCATAAGAAGATATTGCTGTAGGAGAACAATAATTTCCCATCCAGTATTCATGAAAGATGGAGAGGTAAAGGAATTAATAGACGAAGCAGCACAATACGAATAAAAAACAATTTTCGTAAATAAGATATGCTAGTACAGCAGATACATTCTTTTCCCTGGCACATCTTTTTTCATTTTCTTTTCAACCAAAAAGATAAAATTCGATAAAATCTTTTCCAATGTGCACTGGGCAGATGTTGTTGCGGAAAAACTGGCAGGTAAAGCAAAAAAGCATGTTTTAGCCACAGCTATAACACCTTCCGGCCCAATACATGTTGGAAATTTAAGGGAAGTGATGACAACAGAAGCAGTTTATAGAGCATTGAAGGATATTGGCACGGAAGCAGAGTTAATATATATTGGTGATACCTTCGACCCTCTCCGCAAAGTATATCCTTTTCTGACATCCAGCTATGAAAAATATGTTGGAAAGCCAATAGCTGAGATACCTTGTCCATGCGGAGAACATGAAAGTTATGCAATGCATTTTCTCGAGCCATTTTTAAATAGCTTGAAGGAAATAGGAGTAGAGCCCAAAATATATCTTGCGCATGAGTTGTATAAAGAAGGAGTGTATAATGAAGCAATAAAAATAGCCTTGGATAATGCAGACAAGATAAGAGAAATAATGAAAAGAATTGCTGGAAGAGAACTTCCAGATAAATGGATGCCATTCAATGTTAAATGTGAAAATTGTGGAAGACTGGACGGAGAAATTACAGAGATTGATTATCCTTCCGCCAGTTATAAATGCAAGATATGTGGATATGAAGGCGAAATCGATTTAAGAAAAGGAGGCGTTGGCAAACTCCCATGGCGTGTTGATTGGCCGGCGAGATGGAAAATATTTAATGTTACATTTGAAGCATTTGGAAAAGACCATGCAGCCGCTGGAAGTTCATGGGATACTGGAAAAGAAATTGTAAAAGTTGTGTATAATCATGAACCTCCTATGCCTCTCGTCTATGAATTTATTCATTTGAAGGGCAGAGGAGCAATGCACGGTTCTACAGGTGTGGCAGTGGCAGCAGAGGAAGTCCTTAAGATGTTGCCCCCAGAAGTTTTACGATTCCTGTTCATGAAATATGAGCCATCCCGCCATATTGAATTTGATACTGGTTTTGGATTACTTGACCTAGTGGATGAATATGATAAATATGAGAGAATTTATTTTGGCCTTGAAGAAGAAACAACTGGCACGAAAGATGCAAAGAGAGTTTATGAATTATCACAACCATATAAAGTGCCAGATAAGCCATCGACATTGCCATCTTATCGCCATCTTGCAGTTGTAGCCCAGATAGGAAGAAATTTTGAGGAAGTTGTTGAAATACTGAAAAGAAAGCATGATTTGGGCGATGCGGATTTAAAAAGATTGAAGCAGAGATATGAGAAGATTTTGTACTGGCTGGAAAAATATGCACCAGAGGAAATAAAATTCCATTTGCATTATGAAAAGCCGGATGTTGAAATAAGCGAGGAAGAGAAAAATTTTCTGAGAAAATTGAAAGAAAAATTCGAAAAAATTGAATGGGACGCAGAGGCAATACATTCCACAATCCATGAAACAGCCAAGGAATGTGGTCTGCCAGCGAAAAAAGCTTTTCAGACAATATATAAAATCACGCTGGCGAAGCAGCAGGGACCCAGAGCAGGATATTTTCTTCAATCGCTGGGCAGAGATTTTGTAATCAAAAGGATTGGCGAATTCATTTAAAAATTGCATATGGTATTTCTCTGCACTCATTTTCTATGAGTCGGAATGCCTTCATCTCTCTGGTTATTGGATCTACAACGAGTGCGGCATGAAATGGCTGATTGAAATATTTTTTCTGTGTATCAAGGTCGATAGATGACATAAAACTTGAATAGCCCAGATGGGAGTGATACCATCCCACCATAACATATTCATAGCTTATCTCATCCAGTTTATCAAAAATTTCTTCAAATGCCTCTCTCCTAAATCTTACGTACACCGGAGAGGCATCTAAGGAAGCGGTTGCTATATCATAAACTATGGAATATAGCCCTTCCCAATATTTAACATCCCCAATTAAAAATCCCATCGCTTCTTTACCTTTTAATGCCATTGAATGGCAATGCTCCAGAATTTTTTCACATGCCTCTTCCTTTATATAAAAATCCAGTTCCTCCTGTAAAACAGTTTCTATTTTTTCCTCCAGACAATTTATGCTATGCACGCTTTCTATTATAAATCCTTTTTCCTGCATGTATTTCTCAATGTCTTCTTTACCATATTCAAAGATTATATTTTGTGGAGGAGGCTGTATTTTATATTTCTTTCTAATCTCCTCATCTATCTTGATCATTTTACTCAATAATTTTCGGTCTTTTCCTCACCCTTTTCGGTACTTCATAAGGATTTTTGTTGAAGTATTCCGCTGCCCTTGTGCAGGCATCTGTTTCAAATGGACTTTCTGGGTTTGGACTGGAGAGCAAAACTTCCAACCCCTTTATAAAGGCGAGAAGATTGGATTTGAAGTTCCACCCATCAAGAAGCTTTGTACATACATAGCCACCATCTTCTGGAGGCATTATATTTGGATGAAATATTTTGCTTTTCCATCTCACAATCGGAGTTTGATAGAGGTAATCTTCCGTTATAATAATCCTGAGTTTGTGGGTATATTTGTGTATAACTTTTCCATCTTGCCATACGGGGCCGGGGGTGTCCACAAGAGTTACATTTATTTCCAACGGCAGTTTTTTAAAATCAGGGTCTGAAACCACAAAATGATGTCTCAGCTGCCTTTTGCATTCTTTGAGCTCATTTTTTATTCTTTTTATGAGAATATCTTTTGGAAGAGGCATTTAACCCCCTTCTGGATCAGGTATAAGCTCTATTATGTCTCCATCCTGTAGATTGGCTTCTTCCACTGTTAATTCAGCCTGTAAAATTTTCTTTCCGAGTCTTATTACATATGCTCCAGGATTTTTCTTCCAGTAATTTGCTGCTTCTTCTATAATCTCTTCAACGGTATTATCTTCTTCTACTTCCATATTAATTCTATTTCCCGTTTCGGCATCTTTAACAGTTATTTTCATAAGCTCACCAATTTATAATAAATTATTTATTTATAAATGTAGTTTTAACTGGCCTTGATTCATGCATGATGGATAAAATCCCTCCCATAATGGAAGGAATAAGATATGTTATTAAGTATCCGGTCAGAGAAATTGCAACGGCAATTTGTTCTTCTATGCCATATATTGCAAAAAGATGGATTAGGGCACCTTCTCTTGTTCCGAGCCCACTGACTGTTATCGGAATCATTCCTATTAAAGAGGATATTGGATAAATCAATATGAATTGCAGAGGCGAAATTTTAATGGAAAAGGAAAGAGCAACGATGTATATCTGGATAAAAAACAGGCAATAACTGAAAATTTCAATCACAAATGGAATAACAATGCTGGAAAAAGGAGGGATATCCTTATAGAATTCTTCAAACTCATTTGCTACAACTCCTTTTAGCTTTTCTGGAACAATTGCTTTATAAATAATCTTGAGAAATCTTTTGCTCCTCTCTTTTTCTTTAAAGAAGCAAGCAATCAATATGAAAATTATGAAGAGAGAAATTAAAATTAAAAATAGGGAAGGAAAATATCTGAAAATAATTATAGAGCCGAATAAAGCTAGAATAAAAAGGGAGAAAAATTCTATGAGTTGATCTATAATGACATTTGAAGCACATTTTCCAATGCTTTCTCCACTCTCATCCTTGAGATAAAGAATTCTTACCCAGTCTCCAAGCCAGAGAGGAGTAACTGTTCCATAGAAAAGCCCGATAAGATTGATTTTTATGAGTGGCAGTAACTTAACATTTATTCCCTGTTTTCTTGCTATCATCTGCCATTTATAAGTGCTGAGGGCAATGCGCGGAAAAAATATCATGAACGAAAAAAGAAGAAAAATCGGCTTTATTTGCATGAAAGCATCCCATATCTTTTCTATCCCAATGTCATGAATGATATATATGAAAATACCAATGCCTATGAATGGGAGAACAACCCTGATATGTTTGAGTTTCTCCAGTTTCGTCACTTTCAGAGTATCCACTAAATCATTATAAATCTTGCACCATATTTTTTATTTTGCCTTCCTCCAAAAAATTATCACAGGAAAGCCGCTCTGATAGCGTAATATTCATCACTCCTTCAGGGGCGGAAGTACTCATCATTGCGGCAGAATAAAATGTCACAGATATTTATAACTTTAGCTTTCCAAAAAATTTTTCATATCTTCTCAAAACTCTCTTCCATTGTGGAAAATGTTGTGCTCCTATTTTTTCAACAACAAAAGATGCTACCGTCGCCCCAATCCTGCAGCATTCAATCATGTCATATCCTTCTATAAAAGCAA
>JAJRYN010000131.1 GCA_024275755.1 archaeon
ACTTAGTAAAATAAGCGAGGAATTGCTTAAGGATATTGATAAAGACACTGTGGACTGGCGTGATAATTTCGATGGCACATTGAAGGAGCCCGTTGTATTGCCTTCTTTAATTCCAAATTTATTGCTCAATGGCTCATCTGGTATAGCAGTTGGAATGGCAACTGATATTCCTCCTCACAATCTAAACGAAGTTGTAGATGCCATTATTGCAACAATAGAAAATCCAGATATAAGCATAGATGAAATTTTTGCTAGATATATCAAGGGCCCTGATTTTCCGACTGGCGGTATAATATATGGCAGAAATGCGATTTTGAGAGCGTATAAAACTGGCAAAGGTCTCATAAAAATAAGAGCAAAAACCCATTTTGAGGAAAATAAAATTGTTATAACTGAGTTGCCCTACCAAGTCAATAAATCAGATTTGCTGAAGCATATTGCAGAACTTGTAAGAAAAGGAGTAATAAATGGCATATCAGACTTAAGAGATGAATCAGATAGAAGAGGAATAAGGGTAGTAATTTATCTGAAAAAGGATGTTTTTCCTGAAATTATTCAGAATCAGCTTTTCAAGCATACTCAGATGGAGAAAACTTACGGCATAAACTGCATTGCTTTAGTCGATGGTGTTCCAAAACTTTTGAATCTTAAAGAGATAATAGAAGAGTATATAAAGCACAGGAGAGAAGTAATAAAAAGGAAAAGCCAGCATGAACTGAAGAAAGCAGAGGAAAGAAAACATATTCTGGATGGCTTCATAAAAGCCCTTGAAAATATAGACGAGGTTATCGACATAATAAGAAAATCAAGAGATGCAAAAGAGGCAGCAGGAAAATTGATAGAGAAATTTAACTTTTCTGAAAAACAGGCAAAGGAAATTTTATCGATGCGCCTGCATTCTTTAACCACTCTCGAATTCGATGCTCTGAGAAAAGAAAGAGAAGAAAAAGAAAAAGAAATTGAGAGACTGAAAAAAATCCTAGCCAGCAAGCAGGAAATTGATGAGATAATAAAAAATGAGTTGCTATACCTCAAGAAAACATATGGAGATGAGAGGAGGACAAAAATAAGAGAGGCAGCAATAGAGATGGATATTGAGGATTTAATACAAGAGGAAGATATAGTTATAATTCTGACTGCAGGCGGCTACATAAAGAGAGTGTCGTTAGATGAATACAGAAGCCAGAGGAGAGGAGGAAAAGGCTTAATAGGCATGAAAATGAAGGAAGAAGATGCCATCTATAAGATACTTAAGGCATCAACACATGATTATCTCCTATTTTTCTCTTCAGATGGCAAGGTTTTTGTGAAAAAGGCATATGAAATTCCATATGGTGGAAGGCATTCAAAAGGAAGGGCTCTAATAAACATAATAAACTCCAATAACATTGTGGAAATACTGCCTGTTAAAGAATTTTCAGATGATAATTTAATTTTTGCCACCAAGAAGGGCATAATAAAAAAGATGTCTTTAAGACTGCTGAAAAATATCAGAGTCAATGGAATAAGAGCAATAAGATTAAGAGAAGGAGATGAAATAGTCGGCGTTAGAATACTGAAGGAAGGAGACAAGATTATACTTTCCACCAGGAATGGATATGCATGTGTCTTTTATGAAAATGAGACAAGAAATATGGGAAGAAATGCCATGGGTGTCATAGGAATAAGGCTAAGAGATGATGAAGTGATTTCACTAGAGGCAGCAAAGGAAGGTGATTTGCTCACCGTCACAGAAAATGGTTACGGCAAAAGAACAAGCATAGATGAATACAGAATTACCCATAGAGGAGCAAGAGGAATAATAACAATAAAAACAAATGAAAGAAATGGGAAGGTTGTTGGTGTGCTTGCTGTCAATGACGAAAATGAAATCCTAATTTCCAGCAAGGAAGGAATGATGGTGAGGATAAAGGCAACAGATGTAAGAAGACAGGGAAGAAATACAATGGGCGTCCGACTCATGCGATTAAATGAAGGGGATAAGGTCGTCAGTATAACCAAAATATGAAGATAAAGAGAAACGTATTTTATATCTGAAACATTTCTCATACAATGGACTATGAAAAGCTTGGCTTCAGAGCCGGCCTGGAAATTCATCAGCAGCTTGCAACCCATAAGCTATTCTGCAACTGCCCTTCAGAGCTGAAAGAAGAATATACCTCTACTTTTGAAAGAGTTCTTCGCCCTACCCAGTCTGAACTTGGCGAGGTGGATAAAGCAGCTTTAGAAGAGGCAAGAAGAGGAAAAAAATTTGTTTATTTTGCCTCATCTTCATCCTGCCTTGTTGAGGCGGATGAAGAGCCACCTCATGCTGCCAATGAAGAAGCAATTGATGTTGCCATAACTGTTGCTTTACTTTTGAACGCTGACGTTGTGGATGAAATTCATTTTATGAGAAAAATAGTTATAGATGGTTCCAACACCACAGGTTTTCAGAGAACTGCTTTAATTGCATTAAACGGTAGCATAGATGGCATAGGAATAGAAACAATTTGTTTGGAAGAAGATGCTGCAAGGAAAATTGGCGAGGATGGCAAAAAGGTAAAATATGCTTTAGACAGACTGGGAATTCCTCTGGTGGAAATAGCAACGGCTCCTGACATAAAATCGCCGGAGCAGGCAAAAGAAATTGCCGAAAAAATAGGGCTTATTTTGAGAGCTACAAAAAAAGTTAAGAGAGGAATAGGAACAATAAGACAGGATTTGAATGTTTCCATAAAGGAAGGCAACAGAGTGGAGATAAAAGGGGTGCAGGAATTAAAAGATATACCAAAAATTCTGGAGAATGAAGTTAAGAGGCAGATTGAATTAATAGAGGTTAAAAAGAAATTAATTGGAAGGGGGATAGAAAAAAAGGACTTGGAAAAAATTAAAATTACGGATGTGAGTAAAATTTTTGAAAATACCTCCTGCAAATTTATAAGGAAGGCTTTGAAGGAAGGCGTTGTATTTGCCATTAAATTACCTGGCTTCAAGGGCATAATAGGAGGAATAAAATATAAAGAGCATCGCCTCGGTAGAGAGCTGGCAATGTATGCAAAAATGGAGGGAGGAGGCATTGTGCATTCAGACGAGCTTCCAAACTATGGGATAAGCAAGGAAGAGGTTGAAGAGGTGAAGAAGACTCTGAGATGTAGTAAAAATGATGCTTTTGTTTTATCTGTAGGCAAAGAAAAAATTGTAAGAAAATGCCTCAAAGCAGTTCTGGAAAGAGCAAAAGAAGCTCTGAAAGGTGTGCCAAAAGAAGTAAGGAGAGCTCTGCCAGATGGCTTGACAGAATATATGCGCCCTATGCCTGGGGCGGCGAGAATGTATCCGGAAACGGATGTTCCACCCATAAGGATAAGCAAGCAGAAGATTCAAAAATTGAAGAAAAAATTGCCAGAATATCCAGAGGAAAAAATTGAAAGGATGGTGAAACAATACAGACTCAGCAAGGAGGAGGCAAGGCAGCTTGTTTATTCCGGCAGAGAGGATTTATTCGAAAAATTTGCCCTAGAATATGAGGGATATGAAAAAGTTATTGCAAGAATATTACTGAATGTGATGGCAGAAATAGAAAGAGAAGGGTATGATAGCAGCATTGTCATTAAAAAAATGGAGGATGTGCTTGACGGATTGAAAAAGAAATTATTTGCAAAAGAGGCGGTGGAAACTTTACTTTTGTTCTTTGCTCAGCACCCCGAAGCTAGTTTGCAGGAAGCAATGGAAAATTGCGGGCTCAAAAAAATTTCTGATGAGGAAATAAGAACTATCATAAGAAGTATTGTGGAAGAAAAACTGGACTTTGTTAAGGAAAAGAGAGAAAAGGCCATATCACCTTTAATGGGTGTTGTGATGAAAGAACTGAGAGGGAAAGCAGATGGCGCATTGGTAAATAAAATATTGAGAGAAGAAGTGGAAAGAGTGTTAAAAGCTTAGAGATGAAAGATATTTTTTCTGATTGTTCAACCTGTATTTTCACTAACTTCCCTCAAAATCTATAAAAATGCTGCCCTATTTCCCTTCATGGAATTGGAGGCAGTATTTCCTCTCATGAGGGAAATAAAAAATGAGGAAATAAAAGAGAAGGTAAAGAAATGCTATGAAATTGCTAT
The DNA here is from genome assembly GCA_024275755.1 of archaeon. Lineage (GTDB taxonomy): Archaea > Thermoplasmatota > E2 > UBA202 > JdFR-43 > JdFR-43. Next base: position 4,098 of record JAJRYN010000131.1, read on the forward strand.
GGAGAGGGGCAAATGGGAAAATCTGGAAGAAATACCTTTTACATTGCTTATTCCCAATGCATATTCATATGTAAAACATGTGAATAGTGTGGCAAAAATGGCATATGAAATTGGAAAAGTAAGAGATGATGTAGATATGGATGTGCTGATAGCTGGTGCTATACTTCATGATGTTGGAAAATTGCTTGAGTATGAAAAGAAAGACGGCAGGGTTGTTAAATCAAAGCTTGGGAGATATCTTCGCCATCCTGTTTCTGGAGCTGCTCTCGCCATGGAAGTGGGGCTGGAAGATAAAATCATTAATGTGATTGCTGCTCATTCAAAAGAAGGAGAGATGGTGGAGAGATGCAATGAAGCGATAATCATTCATCATTGTGACTTTATTGATTTTGAAATAGCGAGGGGAGTAAAATGAAAATAATGGAGGAAGCTGTAGCCGGGACAGAGAATAAGAGAGATTGTATAGTTAGGGTAATGCCTGGCGATGGGGAAATCACAGTAAAGAGTAAAACAAAATGGATGTTTGAAGAGCACATAAAAAATTTGATTGTGGAAAAACTTCAGGAAATTGATATAGAAGCAAATGTGGAGATAGAAGAGAATGGAGCAATAGATTATGTTATAATAGCAAGATTGGAGGCGGCTCTGGCAAAAGCAATAAGAGATGATATACCCAGCAAAAAGGCAAGAAGAGGAAAAACGGCAAAAGACAGATTAAGGAGAAGTCGCCTTTATGTTCCTGGCAATAATCCACGCTTCATTAATAGTGTAGCCGTCTATGGATGCGATTGCACCATTCTTGATCTGGAAGATTCTGTTGTGATGGAGCAGAAACATGATGCACGTTATTTGGTAAGAAATGCCATGAAGGAAATGGATTTTGGGAATGCGGAAATATGGGTCAGAATAAACAAGGAAATGGCTAAAGAAGATTTAACTGTAATTTCGTATGGCAATCCTCACGGCATATGCATTCCAAAGGTAGAAAGTAAGGAAGATATAGAATTAATAGAAAAAATAATGGCTGAAGCCAATTTGGATTGCCACCTCATGCCGATAATTGAGACAGCCAAGGGAATAGCAAATGCAAAAGAAATAGCGGAGGCAAGTGAGAAAATTGTTGCTCTTGCCTTTGGAGCAGAAGATTATACAAGAGATACAGGAGGAAAGAGAAGCTGGGAATCCCTGTTGTATCCAAGATGCCAGTTACTTGTGGCAGCAAAAGCAGCCGGTATTCAGGCACTGGACACAATTTATCCGAACATCGAGGACAACGAAGGTCTTATAGAGGAAACAAAGAAAATTATTGCCCTTGGCTTCGACGGCAAGGGAGCAATTCACCCTGGCCAGATAGAGATAATTCATGAATGCTTTATGCCCTCGCAAGAAGAAATAGAAGAGGCAAAAAAAATCATTGCAGCTATAGAAGAGGCAAAAAAAGCTGGCACAGGGGTTGCAACATTAAATGGCAGAATGATTGATTTGCCCGTGGAAAAGAAGGCGAGAAGAATTCTCAAGCTTGCGGAGATGTACAGATAAGTATAAAAATCAATAATTAATTAATTTTCAAATCATGAGTATTGAAAAAGAAGGTATCTGTCAGTATCATTTGTGTAAGGAGAAAGGTATACTTTATAAATGTGAATATTGTGGAAAATATTTTTGTGAAAAACATATTAAACCAAAACCTCCCCTTGCAGCACCCTTTAGAACAGCTGATCCAGAAAAAATAGAGATATGGAGAGATCCGAATGGGCACCCTTGTCCTCCATATGTGGATTTTTTGGAAGCAAAAAAGAGAAGAGAAAAAGAGAGATACAGAGAGTCATTGGTTAAACTCTCCTCTGTGAATCACAACCTGATTGAGACTCCACACATAAGTACTATAAAGATTCATAGTAAAGGAGTATTTCATAAATCACATAAAAAACCGCTCAAAAAATATCTTAAAAAAACAGTGGTCGTGATGATTTTCATTTTTTCAATAATTGCTATTTCGAATATCTCCGCTAATTATTTTCCAAAAGATTTAGGAAACACACTAAAAGGAACTTTTGAGGCTATAGAAAAAAATATCGTCATTGAGGATAGTCCAGTTTATTTTAAAGCAATGAGTATGAACTCTACTGCTATCAAACTAGAATGGGCTAACAGATTTGAAATAGAGATTTTCACCTATATCATAAGAAAAGAAGGTAGTTATCCAAGCGATATACATGATGGAGTACTGATCTACAATGGAACTGGAAACTTCACAATAGATAAAAATTTAGAACCAGGAAAAATATATTACTATAAGGCTTGGAGTCTCTCTATAAAGGAGGGCTTTAAACAAATTTCAAATCCACAGGAATCTTTTGCTATACCGTCCAATCCTTCTTATAACGATATCAAAGAGTTTGTAGAGAGAGATCAAACAGATAAACATGAGTATATTCCTGGAATTTATGTATGCCACAACTTTGCTGTTGATGTTATTAAAAATGCGGATAAGGAGAATATTCATGCAGGATATGTAACTCTCTATTATAATAGCACACCAATTCATGCGATAGTTGCATTTAAAACGAGCGATAAAGGATTAATATTTTTAGAACCGCAATGCGACGTGCTTTTCACTGAAGAAAAAATGGAACAAATGGTAAATAATGGAAAATATGATATCAATATTACTTATACTGATGGATACATAGAATATAAAGAATATTTTGATTTCGAATTTTCCTATTATGAGATAAACTGGGATTTTTTAGAAACATATAACTAAAACGAAATTTAGGAAATTATTTAAACTTCTTTATTCTCTTTCCATTATGGGAAAAGCTTCAACAATGACATTTATCGCTATTATTGCCTCCATAATTGGCTTCTCTCTTTTCATATCTGCTTTTCCTGAAGGCATTAAAATTTCACATCCTGCCAGCATTTACTATGAAGGGAGCAATGTCAAATTTTATGGTAAAATAGAAGGAAAGGGAACGGCAGAAATAATTGCCTATAACTCATCTGTCGTCATAAATAATGAAAGTTTTGAAGACAATTTTATAATAAATGGAAGTGCAAGCTTCAGCTGTCCCTCTGCTTTATTGGCGGAGGGAAAAATTCTGGCAAAATACACTTTAATAAAAGGCAAAAACTGCTGGGTCTATTACGGAGGGAAAAAATTCTATGAAACAATGGATGCAACAATCACTGGCAACTTATCCATAAATTTAAAAGGAAAGCTTTATCTAAATGAGAGTAGTGAAGAAAATAAAAGCGATTTGCTGTCAGTAGGCTTCAGCAGAATTTTTCCCATGAAATTCAACAAAATATTTTTTATTAATGGAGAAGGTGAAATAGTCATAGATGGCATCGAAAGGAGTTTCACAAAGTATGTCTTTTTCAGGGGCGAAGGAGAGTATGATACCTTAGGAAAGTTAAATGCCTCTGGTTATTTGCTTGCCAAAGATGGAAAATTTTATGATAGCGAAAAGAAAATATTTTTCATCCCTGTAAAGGTATTTTTACTCTGGATTGTAGCGGTTGTTTCATTTATTCTATCTCTATTTTTCAAAAAGAATATTTTTCTGGAAAAAGACAAGCTCTTTTTTGGCTTTTCTATTGTGATATCCATTCTTTTCTTTGCAATTTCATTTTTCCTGTGGAATTGCGAAATGGAGAGAATTTTTGGATTGAATTTATTTGATATAAGGAACATAACCATAGCAAATGTACTTTTTTTGTCTCTCGCAATAGTGCCTTATCTGGTGGCAATAGGAATGATAGGGCTTCCAGCAAGAGTTGCCATATCCTCTATATTTGAAATCGTTGGGCTTTCAAATATTGGGAAAGGCATTGGCAGATGCCTTGGCTTCATGCTCACAACATTCTGGGGTATATCATTAATCAACTCCATACTCAATTTAACCCTCTCTCCACTGCTGCGATTAATATGATGCCCGCACCAATATGGAATGAAAGGGCGTTGTTTATCAAAAAAGAAAAGGCAGTTGTTATTGCAGATGTCCATATAGGCATAGAATTTGAGTATAGTCAGCAGGGAGTAAATATAGGTGTGCAGACAGGCAAACTTCTGGAGAGATGCAAAAAATTGATAGAAAAAACTGCGGCAGAAAAGCTGATTATTGTGGGAGATTTAAAGCATATTATTTTAGCCAAAGATGAGGAAGAGAGAGAAATGAGAAGAAGGGAGCAAAGGGAAGTGAGAAAATTTCTCGAAATTTTGAATGAATATGCGGACATATGGATAGTTAAAGGAAATCATGACGGAAGACTGCAGAGTAAGTATGCGAGGATATTTGGAGTAAAGGGTATGCAAATAGATGATATATCATTTGCACATGGACATTGCTGGGCAGACGAAAAGATAATGAATGAAAAAATTATTGTTCTTGCACATATACACCCTTTTATAAGAATATCAACAAAAATTGGATATTCATATTTGCAACCATGCTGGGTGAGAGGAAAATTTCAAAGAGAGAAATTTTTGGAAAAATACAAGAATGGAAATCACAAAATGAAATTCATCATAATGCCGGCCTTTAATCCTCTATGCGGAGGAATTGCTGTAAACAGGGAGAAAATGGAAGAGGCAATGATGAAAATTATAGATATCGAAAATGCAGAAATTTATCTCCTGAATGGCTTAAATTTGGGGAGAATAAGAAATTTAAGGTGAAAAGGCATTATAAAATGGTGTTGAAATGAAAGTGCTAGTTACTGACCCGGTTGCTGAGGAGGCATTGAATCTTTTAAGAGAAAAACATGAAGTTGTTTTTGAAGAGTTGAGAGGCGAAGAGCTGGCAAAGGAGATAGGCAAATATGATGCACTGATGGTGAGGAGTGCAACAAAAGTTACAAAAGACATAATTGAAAAGGCAGAGAATCTGAAGGTTATAGGAAGAGCAGGAATAGGAGTAGATAACATAGATGTTGAGGCAGCCAGCCAGAAAGGCATATATGTTGTTAACTCTCCAACTGGTTCTACTCGCTCTGTGGCAGAGCTTACATTTGCCTTAATGTTTGCAGTTGCAAGAAAAATTCATATTGCAGATACTACAATGCGCCAGGGGATATGGGCAAAGAAAAAACTTAAGGGCATCGAGTTAATGAATAAAACCCTCGGCCTGATTGGCTCAGGCAACATTGCTCAAGAAGTGGCTAAGATGGCGAACTGCTTGGGCATGAAGGTTTTAGTTTATTCTCCACACTGCACAGAGGAAAAGGCAAGAAAAATGGGTGCAGAATTAAGAAGCTTGGAAGAGATTTTCAAAGAGGCAGATTTCGTTTCATTGCATATACCAAAGACTGAAGAAACATATCATATGGTAGATGAACGCCTCCTCTCCCTAATGAAGCCAACTGCATATCTTATAAATGCAGCAAGAGGAGGAGTCGTCGATGAGGAAGCATTGTATAAAGTTCTGAAGGAAGGAAAGATTGCTGGCGCCGCTATAGATGTATATGAAAAGGAGCCACCTGAGAAATCTCCGCTATTTGAGCTGGAAAATGTTGTTTTCACACCCCACATAGGAGCAGCAACCAAAGAAGGACAGATAAGAGCAGGCACAATATGCGCAGAGCAAATTTTAAAAGTATTGGATGGCAAGGAGCCGGACTTCTGGGTTAATCGCCATATGATGAAAAGTTAATTAATGGCGACGAGATAACCATTTGTGAGATTTGAAGCAAAGGCAAGGGACTGCAATACCAGAGTAGGCGAAATGGAAATAGGTGGGAAAAAGGTTGCAGTCCCGAATATTTTGTGGTATTCTTCTTCCCGCATACCATCGCCACCTTTTGCAGAGCTTAAGCTGAGAAGAGATATAAGAGAAGGAGGAACATTTTTTTATCCTAAAAAATGTGAATTCTGCGTACCTCCTGCACTGATATACCCACATTTTTTCCCGGATAAGTTACACGAAAAAGCTTTTGAGTTAAGTGAGAAATTTTTTAACGATGTTTTCAGCATTGTTTCTCCGAAATGGCCAGCCAGGAAAGCATTTATAAATATTCTGGCGAATTCAAGAGAGCTTTTCTCAAACCCCCGCAATTTTGTAAATGCAGTTGTAAATGTAAGACAAAAAATAGGCTATTCTTTGCTATATGTTCCCGCCATAGCAAATCCGGTTAATCTCGCCATTTTATGCTACGCAGGCATCGATTTATTTGATTCCATAGACGTTGTTACCAAAACAAGAAAAGGAATATATTTTACGCCCGAAGGAGAATACAATCTGGAAGATATGAATGAATATCCATGTAGCTGTAAATTTTGCGAGAAGGGAATAGATAGTTACAAGGATTTGCTAATGCATAACTATATAACAATGAAAAATGAACTGATAAAAGTAAGAAAGGCTATAGAGAAAGGTATGCTACGGGAATATGTTGAGGCGAAAACACATTTTGATACAAAATTTGCATCTATACTCAGAATTTTTGATATGGAATATTATGAATATCAGGAAAAAAGATATGCTTTAACAGGAAATAAAATACTTGCCTCCCCATATTCATTGAACAGGCCCGATATAAAAAGATTCAGAGAAAGAGTAATAGAAAGATATGAAAAGCCCGATTGTACAAAGCTTTTGCTGCTTTTACCGTGTTCTGCAAAAAAACCATATTCTGCCTCAAAATCTCACAAGCTGTTTAATAGAGTTATTTCAACATGCGTAAATAGGAATACCATACATGAAGTAATTGTTACATCTCCTCTCGGCATAGTGCCTCGTGAATTGGAATATACGTATCCTGCAGCCCATTATGATATATCCGTAATAGGCTACTGGGATAAGGAAGAAATTGAAATGATAAATGATGCTTTGAAAAACTATATTAGCAGAAATAAATATGATGTTATAATAAATCATCTTCCGCCCGAGATTTCTGAACTTCTGGATATAGACGCAATCAATACATGCGTAGATCATCCAACTTCTGAAGAGTCGCTGAAGAAACTGGAAAAGGAAATAAAAGTAGCTGAGGACTTTGATAGGATAAGACATACAGAAAGGAGAAGAGATAATATAAAGGCGATACTGAAATATCAGTTTGGGGATGCTGCTAACGAATTTCTGAAAGGATGCGAGACAAAAGGAAAATTTCCAGAGTACAAAATATATCACAATGATAAGCAGCTTGCTTCTTTTTCTCCAAAGAGGGGGCTTTTTGCTTTAACTTTTCCTGGTGGACAGAAACTTGGTAGAAATTACTGGGTGGAGATAGACGATTTTGTTCCAAAGGGAAGTGTCTTTGCAGTTGGTGTGAAAGATGCAGATGAAAGAATAAGAGTAGGAGACGAAGTAGTCATACTTTATAAGGATGAGGTAAGAGGAGTGGGAGTTGCCAGAATGAATGCGGAAGAAATGATCGAAAGCGGAACAGGAGAAGCTGTTAAGATAAGACATTACAAATAATTCAATAGCCAATCATCTCTATTTTCTTTTTATCAAAATCGATTAGTGTTGCTATGCCTTTCTTTCCTATACTACAATTAACAACATATGTCTCTCCAAATATATCGTAGCCAGCATCCTCATGAACATGCCCGCATATGACATAAGATGGCTTTTTCTCTTCCATCAGGCTTCGAAGCCATTTACTTCCTATATGCATTCCAAAAAAGGCTCTATCTTTTGTTTTATATGGTGGAACATGAGAAATAATAATATCTATTTTTCCTTCAACATTTTCCGGATATTTGCTCCCCACACCCAGAAAATTAACACCCTTATGAGTGAATTTTTCTCCATCCACAAAGGTCACAAAATCCTTAAGATGGCTCAAATCGCCGTCCATATTGCCATATACACCATATATAGGCGATTCAACTTCACTAAAAAATTCTCTGCTACCATTCCCAAAATCCCCCGCTATTATTACTAGATCTGGTTTTCTCTCCTTGTAAATGTCCAGAAATTTTCTGTATCTTTCTTTCCTCCCATGAAAATCTGCTGCACATTGCAGTAGCATTTTACTTTCCTTTTCTATACCTGTAATTTATTGCCCTGTTTAATCTAATATATAACTCAGCCCCTTTATCCAGAATGGCATCCTCTTCCAGCACTTCAATTGCTTCTCTCGCCAACAACCTCAATATTTTCTTTACTTCTTCCTTGTTATTTTCAAGAATATTCAGCATATCTTCTAAAATCTCCCCAATATTCTCTCCTTCAATTTTTATTTCTATTTTCATATTTACCTCTTCTTGAGGTTCTTCTCTATATACATTAATAACTCTTCCACTTCTTTTTGGGATAAATAATTTTCCTGCTGCTCCATTTTAATTTCAGATAACCTAAGCCTGATGGCTTCCTTACACAATTCGGCAACACTTGTATAACCCAAACCAGGATTTTTTCTTATAAGCTCCTCTATTTCCTCATGCAATTCCTTAGGAATTGATATCGTACTATATTTTGACATTTTACCCCTCTTCACGATTCTATATAAAAATTGTATATATTTATTTTACTGTTGGTTTTTTAAATTTTTCCTTTTTTATCTTATCCATCAATTACAAATGCATTGCCCTCACTTTACGAACATTATCGCCTCTAAATTATCCTCATAAACAACATCATCTACATACATCTTCACCACAATCTCATGTTTTCCAAAAGCATTGCTTATCTGCCACTGATATGGCATACTGTCATCTACATGTACAAGCTCGTTGTCTAAATAAAATTCCACTTTGTCATATTCTCCCTTTACTTCCACATTCATTTTTCCAATTATTATCGTTTTACCTGGCAACCTCATAATCTCTTTGCCCATTAAATAAAGATATCCCTCCTTTGGCTTGGATATTCCTCCTATCCTTATATGTAGCACAGGTGATTTCCACCATAATCGCCCTTCTATAACTTCTATGCCATCACTTGTATTCAGCACTTCAACATAACTTTCGTTTGTTCTCTCTTCTATAATGCGGAGATAAGAATTGCCATATACGGAAGGAGCGACTATATTTCTGTAAATTCCATCAACCTTTGCATATGCAACCACATAAACATCTGTAGCATTTTCTGGCAGTGAAATTTTTTCCTCCCACACTTTTCCATCCCAGTATGTTCCTCCTGTATAGCTTCCGTTGTAATTATCATATCTCTTTCCTTCGATCCAGTCAGAAAGATTTTTGGAGAAGGAATATGCTACATAAGTTTCATCCACGACCAAGCAACCATATACCTGCCATTTTACCGTAACTTCGCCTGTAGCAAATGAATTATTAGAAGGATAAACCCATCTTATATACGGCTGAGCTAAATCTGTCTGATGTATCACAAATCTTATGACTTCTGCAATATATCCTTGTTCCTCATCTCCAAACTGCCATTCTGGAGGATCTTTTATCTTTGACATCTCTGGCGAAATCCAGAAAATGCCGCATCCATCATAGTTACCAAAAATTTCATCATTAACAAATTCGTCTTCAGCTGGACATTTTTCAACATTTGCTCCATAGGCCCACGCCGCTATGCAGCCTGGCGCTGTATAGCCAATAGCTGTGGGTATAGTGCCTATGTTATCTTCATCCAATCTTCCGCCATAGCTGCCCATATATTCCCCCAGTCGTAGACATGCTGTATGATAAAAATAAAAGTCCGGAGGAGCATGAGTATATTCTTTCCCGCTGAAAGGACTGTATGCCTTTACATTTGCATGAGTTGATGACCATGGATAAAGGATCATCCTTACCCCGCCATGAAAATCTGCTCCAGTCCTTATAGCATGGCTGTTGATAAAATGATATAGTGTTTTGCCGTTTACACTTCCCCACAATTGCGAATTATATCCGCGCCAGTCATAATCTGCTTCTCTGTTTAAATCCCAGTCATTGGCGTCGTATCTCTGCCTGTTATCAAAGCCATATGGGTTGTGACATATTTCAATATATATTTCTCTATGATCAAGAAGCCATTTAATCCATTCATCCCCTTCTGCTGCTCTTTCCACTAGCCATTTGGCAGTCCAGTATAGGCCAATAGTGCCAACAGTCTCATCTCCATGTGGACCGCCAAGAAATAAAACTTCCGGCTTCAAAAAGCCATTGCTTTCATTTGTTATGCGTACATAATACAAATCATAACCACCGGTTGCTTTACCCAAACCAAACATTTCATTTGCCTTGAAAACTTCGATATAATTCGGATATAACTCCTCCAAGCTCTTGTACCATGAAACAAGTTCTTCATATGTTGCTGGCTTTATCTTTTCATTTGTTGCATAAGAAATATTTGTTATAACCAAAAGAAAAGCAACTGCCACAATTATCTTCTTCATGGAGATAAATAAAAGACCAAATAAAATAATTTCTTTCTATTTTTTCATATCCTTCCACGTCAGTATGGCATCTCTTGCTGCCATTGCCTCATTAACTCTTTTTACAGGCATATTATAAGGAGCTTCCTTCAATATTTCCACATCTTCCTGCAGTATTTTCTTCATTGCAGCAGCAAATTTATCCAGTGTTTCTTTGCTTTCATCTTCAGTCGGCTCAATCATGAAAGCTTCTTCCACTATTAATGGAAAATAGATAGTTGGAGGATGAAAGCCGTAATCAAGCAATCTCTTTGCCACATCCAAAGCTTTTATGCCACGTTTTTTCAAATTAGCCAGAGAAAGGACAAATTCATGCATTCTCCTGCTACAAAAAGGCACTTCATAGCCAATGCTGCGTAACTTTTCCATCAAATAATTTGAATTCAAAACAGCTCTTTCTGCCGCTTCTTCCAACTTCTTTCCTTTAAGCATGATATATGCATATGCCTTCAGCAGCACAGCAAAATTTCCATAAAAGTGGCTCATTTTGCCTATGGAATGCGGCCTGTCATAATCGAGGTAATATTTTCCATCTCTTTCCACAACTCTCGGTACAGGCAAAAATTTCTCCAGATGTTTTTTTACGCCTACTGGACCTGCTCCTGGTCCGCCGCCTCCATGAGGAGTGCCGAAGGTTTTGTGAAGGTTTAAATGAACTATGTCAAAGCCCATTTTGCCTGGCGTGGTTTTTCCCATTATTGCATTTAGATTTGCTCCATCGTAATAGAGGATGGCACCAACCTTTCTGACTTCTCTTGCAATCTCCAGTATATCTTTCTCAAATATGCCGAGCGTATTGGGGTTGGTGAGCATGAATGCAGCTGTTTCGTTGCTTAAGGCATGGCGCAATGCTTCCATATCGACTCTACCATTTTTTGATGGAATTTCCACAACATCAAAGCCAGCCATTTTGGCAGATGCTGGATTAGTTCCATGGGCTGAATCGGGCACAATAACTTCCTTTCTTGCATCTCCTTCGCCTATTTCCTCAAAATATGCTCTGGCTATAAGCATGCCTGTAAACTCACCGTGAGCACCAGCACATGGTTGCAATGAGAATGCATCCATCCCAGTTATCTCACATAGCATTTTCTCCAGCCTATGCATTATTTCGAGACAACCCTGAACGGCATCCTCAGGCAGCAATGGATGAAGATAAGCAATCTTTTCATTCTTAACCACTCTTTCCAGAAGCTTCAAATTATACTTCATTGTACATGAGCCTAAAGGATAGAAGCCAGTATCAACACCATAATTCATCTGACTTAAATGAATGAAATGCTTGATAACTTCTCTCTCAGCCAAATTAGGAATGTTTAACTCTTTTCTTTCAATGCCTTCCAGAAATTCTTCCTCCTCTTTTTCCTCAATTTCGTTCAGCAACGGCTCATCATACTTTGCCATCATGGTTTCTCCTCCATCGCCTCCTTTATTTTTTCCACAGCAAAATTTATCATCTCTCTGCTGTGCATTTCTGTAACTCCGAATAAAATGCCATTTTCCACATATTCATCTATTGGCAATCCTCCATATACTCCTTTGCTGAATAGCCTGCTGTTCAGTTCCTTCCCATTTATACCGCCAGTAACAACAAACTCATTGAAAAATTTTGAATTGAATGGCAAACTGAATCCAATTTTTTGCAGCTTGTCAGCCATATACTTGGCATTATCCATATTTTTTTTCGCTACCCTGCGAAGTCCATTTCTGCCCAGCAATGCCACATACGCCAGAAAAGCAATGCAGCATAATGCTTGGTTGGAGCAAATGTTGCTTGTTGCTTTTCCCCTCCTTATATGCTGCTCCCTAGTCTGCAAAGTCATGCAGAATGCTCTTTTACCTTCTTTGTCAACGGTGGCGCCGACAATCTTGCCTGGCATCTGCCTTATGTATTCTTTTCTGCATGCAAATATTCCCAGCAACGGCCCTCCAAAATTCAACGGATTGCCAAAATATCCTTCGCCTATAACAATGTCTGCGTTGTAGCTGGAAGGCGGATTGAATACTGCAAGGCTTAATGGATCAATGCCTGCAATAAGCAAAGCATCAAGCCTCTTTCTCATTTCTGCAATTTCTTCATATCTGTCATCAATTATGCCAAAAAAATTTGGGTTTTCAATGTATATGGCGGCAACATCCTTTTCCTCATGGTTCAGTTTCATCTTTCCATCTTTACCATAATCAACTTCGATTATTTGCAAGCC
>JAJRYN010000132.1 GCA_024275755.1 archaeon
GGGAGGAGATGGAACACTGTATATTGGAGCTGAAGATGACTATATCTATGCAATAAATCCAGATGGGACAATAAAATGGAAAATACAGCCAACAAGCGATGAAATATATGATGGTTATTATCTGGCTTGCGCTCCAGCAATAGGAGAGGATGGAACAATATACATAGGAATTTGGTTCTCCAGTGAAAAGGGACCGTGGGGATATCTTCATGCAATAAAGGATGGAATGCCTAAAGGAATAAAGATAATTAGACCGAGAGATGATTACCTTTACATCTTTGATAGAGAAATAATGGAGTTTCATTATACAAGTATAATTGGATGGATAACTGTGCAGGTGGAAGTTGCATCGGAGGAGAGTGTCAGTAAGGTTGAATTTTATGTTGAGGGAGAGCTAAGATACACAGATTATTCTCCTCCTTTTGAATGGAAATGGGAAACATGGAAAGAAAATTCGAATAAGCACTATTGGTTTTGGGATCTTTTAAGCATAGGTGCAAAAGCATATTATAATGACGGAGATGCTGCTGCAACAAGATGGGAAAGTGTGGAAGTGTTTGATATTTCCAACCTGTTTAAAAAATAAGAAGATATGTTCAACCACCATGCTTATATATGACTACTATATTCCAATTTTGCCTATGATAGGAGGCGATATAAATGCCAATGTATGTAAGATTTGAAATGCCCGAGGAACTGGTGAAGAAGGTATATGAGGCAGTAGAGAAAGCAAGGGATACCGGCAAGGTAAAGAAGGGAACCAACGAAACAACTAAAGCGGTGGAGAGAGGAGAGGCAAAACTTGTTGTTATGGCAACAGATGTTTCTCCAGAAGAAATACTTGCTCATATGCCTTACTTATGTGATGAGAAGGGAGTTACATATGCTTATGTCCCTTCAAAAGAAGAACTTGGAAGAGCCGCTGGCTTGGAAGTGGCTGCTGCCTCTGTGGCTATAGTTGAAGAAGGAGAAGCTAAAGGTTTGATAGAGGAAATAGTTAAGAAGGTTCAGGAAATAAAGGGATGAGATGGTAGAGGAAGGTATACCTGCAGAGGTTGTAGAAATAATAGGCAGAACAGGCATGTGTGGAGAGGTAATTCAGGTTAGAGTGAAGATTTTGGAAGGCAAAGATAAGAATAGGGTTATAACCCGCAACGTTATGGGCCCCGTTAAAAAGGGAGACATTTTAATGCTCCGCGAAGCAGAAAGAGAAGCTAAAAGGCTGAGCGTGAAATAATGGCAAAGAAATGCACCTTCTGCGGAAATGAAATCGAACCAGGCACGGGCATGATGTATGTTAAAAAAGACGGCACCATCTATTATTTCTGTTCAAGCAAATGCAGGAAAAATATGTTGGAGTTGAAAAGAGACCCAAAAAAAGTGAGATGGACGAAATTATATCGTAAGAGAACATGAAAATAGAAAGAACATTTGTTATGATTAAGCCAGATGGCGTGCAGCGCCGTTTAATTGGCAAGGTTTTACAAAGATTTGAGCAGGCCGGCTTAAAAGTTGTTGCAATGAAATTTTTGGCTGTATCGAAAGAACTGGCAGAAAAGCACTATGAAGTGCATAAGGGAAAGCCCTTTTATGAAGGCCTGATTGAATATATTACATCTGGCCCAGTAGTGGCGATGGTTATAGAGGGACAGAATGCAATAGAAAGAGTTCGCCAGATGGTTGGGGCAACAGATCCACAAAAAGCAATGCCAGGCACAATTCGTGGGGACTTCTGTCAGCATATCGGTAGGAATGTTATTCATGCAAGCGATGGCGAGGAAACAGCAAAAAAAGAAATAAGTCTGTGGTTCAGCGAGGAAGAAATAGTTGATTATAAAATGGACGATGATCGCTGGATTTATGAGTAATTTTCCCAGTTCAATTTTCTTTTAAGTTAATTTTTTATTCCCTACACAGCTTCTCTTCATGAACGAAGTTATTAAATGCATAAAAGAGAGGAGAAGTATAAGAAATTATCTCGATAAAGAAGTGCCAAAGGAAATTATTGAAGAAATTATTGAAGCTGGAAAGTATGCTCCTTCTGCTGAAAATAGACAACCATGGAAATTTATTGTAATTACAGATAAGGCACTCATAAAGGAATTATCAGAAGAAATAAAGAAACAAATAGGCACAATGCTTAAACAAAGGCGGAAATGGAAGAGGAAATTTAAAGAGCTTGAAGATAAAGAAGTGCTAACATTTTTGCATGCTGTTGCAATGGCAAAAAAAGACATCATATTTTATGAAGCTCCTGTCGCTATTTTTATTGTAACTGAAGATGAAATGTTTAATGATGAATCTTGTGCCTGCTGTGCGCAAAATATGATGCTCGCCGCCTGGAGCATGGGTATAGGAAGCTGCTGGATTGGATTTGCAAAATTTTTGGAGGGAAATAAGAAGATGATGGAAAAAATTGGAGTGCCAGATGGGCATCATATTTCAGCGTGCATTATATTTGGTTATCCAGCAAATGTGCCAAAACCACCCTTGAGAAACCCTATGGCAGATATTATAAAATGGCTCGGCTAAACCATATTTAGAAAGATTTATATAGATTATTTTTTTCCATAAAGGGGGATGGGAACATTAGAGAAATAGAGATAATCTTGGATAACATTCCTGTAGGAATTATCTTCATAGACAACAAAGGTGAGATTTTATATAAGAACAAGTTTGCATCTGATATTAAAGAGGGGACTATAAAAAAATTCATTGCAGATGAAAAGACACTGCATAAAATAGGCAAGAAATATTACAAAATCAGAAAAATTATTATAAGTAAGGGAGGGATAATTACTATAGAGGATGTGACGGAAAAAATCATGGCTGAAAATGCCCTCAAAGATTCTGAAGAGAGATATAGGGCTGTGTGTGAGAATGCTTTGATCGGTATAATTGTCATGAAAAGAAATAAAATTTTGTATGTGAACAAAAGAATGGAAGAAATTCTGGGCTACAAAGGTGAGGAATTAAAAAATTTATTTTTTGATTTGGTCCATCCAGAAGATGCTGATAAACTGGATGATTTATTTAAGGGAAAAGTCCCCCAGATAAAATTTTTCGACAAGGATGGAAACATAAAATGGCTTGAAATGGGATGCTGCAAAATAAAGTATAATGGAAAATCCAAGCTCATAAATGCGATTGATATAACAAAGAGAAAGGAGATGGAAGAGAAAATTAAAGAAGCAAATGAGAAAATGCAGAAAGCACTGGAAAGAGAAAGGAAGTTTTTGGAAGAAATATCTCATTATTTCTTCAATCCATTGTGCATAGCAAAGGGATATCTCGACTTGTCCATACCAAATGCAGATCCTTCATTACGTAGAAAGCTTGAGATAACAAAGCAGGCTGTTACAAGAGTGGAAAATGTTGTTAAGCATATTGTGACTGAAGGAAAGATATACGAATAGCGAAATTTTTTAATAAAAAACCCAATTTAAACATAAGATGGATATTGATATTGTTGTCTTGGAAGAACAGAAAAAAGAATTGAAGAGAAAACTGTATGAGGCGAAAGAGGCAAGAGAGAGATTAAACAAGATTACAAATGAATTGAAAAAGAGAAAGAAAGAGCTGATAGAAGAGATTAATAAATACAGGAAAGAAGGTCTCATGCATAAAGAGAAAAGAGACGAGATAAACAGAAATGTGGCTAGAGCGAAGAAAAAAAGAAGCGAACTTAACGAAGAATATGATAAAATAAGAAAAAAAGTAGAAGAACTTAAGAAAAAATATTTTCCAAAGGGTCCTCCTCTGGAAGTTCTGATACGTAAAAGAGATGCTTTAGAATTTAAGCAAATGACGCAGCAGCTGAGTAAAAGAGAGGAGGAGGAATTGATTGAACAGCTTGCAAAAATTAATAAGGAAATTAGGGAAAGAGAGAAAATTTTGGAAAGTAATGAGGAGCTGAGAGAATATGTTAAAAAGGAGGAGGATTTGAAAATAAAAAGCGACAAAGAACATAAGAAGGTAAGGGAGCTGGCAGAAAAAGCTCAGAAAGAGCATATGGAAATGATTGAATGTTTTAAAAAAGCACACGAGCTAAGGAAGGAACTTAAAAAAATCGAAAGAGAATACATAATGAATCGTTTGAATGCGGATAAGGCTCACAGAGATTTTATTACATATATAAAGAAAATAAGAGAGATTGAAGAGAAAATAAAAGAGATAAAACAGAAAGAAAAGAAGATGGAAAAGGAAAAGGAAAAAGATGCAATTATGAGAAAAGCAGATGAAATATACCAGAGATTCAAGAAAGGAGAAAAATTATCAACGGAAGATTTGCTCCTCCTCCAGAAAGCCGGGCTTATATGATTATCTCTCCCACGGATATTTTTCACAGAAATATTCATCCCAGTAATTTTTAAACTTAATCAGATATTCGCCATCACAAATTTTCATTTCATTCTTAATCTCATTCAGATTTTTTCCTAAATTTATTTCAGTGAGGCAGTCTTTGATTAAATCAGATGCATTCACATATTTTCTTTTTATTTTTACCATCATTCTTCCGCCCTTTACAAATGGTTCTCCAACTGCCATTTCATTATTTTTCCATCTTTCTAGGAATGCTTCAACATGTCTTTTTTCATGCAGTGGAGGACCAATATGAATTTTTATTTCTGGCAGAATTTTTTCTTCCAGCTGAAGAGCAACAAAAGCCTCATCATTTGCACACCATGCTTTTTTTACGACCTTAAAATCATTCTGTTTCAGCAAATTTTCTAAGCTGGCTGCTGCCTTTTTGAGCTGCGGATAAAGTATGTCGTCAACGATGTTTGGCTTTTTAAAGCAGATTCCGATAAAATTCTCCAGTTTTTTTCTCAGTGTTTTTTCATCCAGAGAAGGAGGTTTGTTTGGAAAGAAAAATGTTATTTTTGGATTTTTTATGAATTCTCCTGCAGCAAATATAAAAAATCTCAGCTTCTCTTTCGAAAGAGCCGCCGCCACATTCCTGGAAGGATCGACGGGATCAACAAAAACAAAACCCTCCTCAAATTCTTTATCTATTCCATTTAGGGAAATAATCACTCTTCCTCTCCATTTCTGCGATTCCTCCAGAACATTCAGAAAAGTTTCATACTTGAGGATCAAAAGTTCTGCAAGATAGCCAGAAAAGCCCTCTATTTTTGCCTCTGCCCCATAACAACCTATTCCCTTTAAAAATTGTTTTAAAAGCCTCACTTCATTCTTCATTTCCTCTTTAAGATTTTTTATTATGTATTCTGTGTGGAAGGGCGTTCTGTCAACTGCACTTATTTTCTCTTTTGCATCTCTTACTTTATAACATGGAACAATGTCAACTTGATAGCTCTTATAAAAGCCCCTAATGTAAGGATGCTCGGCAAATTGAACTGTCCATTCGTCTAGTATTTCTTTTCCTATAGAAATAGTAATATTTGCCATCTCATCTTTTTCATATTTTGCTGGGAAAAGAATAAAAAAATCTATATCCAGAGAATGGCGTAGATAAGTTCCCTTTGCCACAGAGCCAACGAGCATGCATATTGCATCAGATGGTTTTCTTTCATTTATTTTATCTTCAATTTCTTTGGTTATCTCCATTAATTTTTGTTCCTCTTCTTTAGAAGGTACAATCCTATTCAGAACTTCCTCCAAAATTTCTTTCATAATTTTACAACCTCTACATCCTTATATATTGGACCTTTTGGAGTCAAAATACTCTGCTTCAATTTTATTTCGCTACATTCTATTTCTCCGAAAATTTTATCTTTGTTTTCTTCAACTATCTTCAATATTTCTTCTTTTCCTTCTCTGCTCTTCATCCTTGCTATTGTGACATGAGGCTTATAACCCTTTTCCTTCTTGAAACCATATTTTGTTAATTTTTCATCGATTACTTGCGATAGTTTCAACGTTTCTCCTTCATCATGAAAACCAATCCATATCACTCTTATGTGATTTTTTCCAGGAAAAACACCTGTCCCCTTAAGCACGGCTTTAAAGGGCTTTATTTCTTTTACTGCTTCATGCAATTCTTCTTTAATCCTTTCAGCAGTTTTTTCATCAATCTCTCCCAAAAATTTTATTGTTAAATGTATATTTTGGGGCTCAACCATTTTCAATTTAGCCTTTGTTTTTTTGAGCAGGTTGTATATTTCTTCTATTTTATCATTCATTCCAACATCTATTGCAATAAATGCTCTCATCATTTCAAAAACAATTTTTTGTATTTCTTTTTTATTCTTTTCCGTTGGGTTGTAAATTATATACATTTGGAAAAAACTATGCAATATCTATGTTCAATCCATATGCTTGTGTCATTATTAAATAAATTTTTATATACTATATTCATTTAATTTTGGAGGCTATAAAATGAAAAATTGGGGAAAATTGTTGGCGGGGATTTTGGTATGTGTATTGATAGTTTCTATAACACCCATTTATGCAGAAAAAACCGATACAGAAATTTTTATAAATGATACAATTGAAAAAACACCGACAGGATATGTACCAAACGAAATAATATTTAAATTAAAGGAAGGAGCAGATGGAAAGGATATAGCAAATATTGCAAGATTTGGAGAAATGAAACAGATGCAACATGGCTTGCACAAGCTAAAAATATCAAATGGAAAAATGGATGCCGTTCTGGAAGCCCTGAAGAAAAATCCTGCCGTAGAATATGCAGAGCCAAATTATATTGCCCATGCCTTTCTGGTGCCAAATGACCCATACTACACTTACCAGTGGAACTTCCATGGCGTAGATGAAGGCGGAATAGATATGGAGCCAGCTTGGGATATAGCGACGGGAAATGGTGTAGTTGTTGCTGTTATTGATACAGGCATTAGAGTTGGTACAGATTTGGCAAATACAAAATTTGTTCCAGGCTACGATTTTGTTAATGATGATAATGACCCAACAGATGATAATGGACATGGAACACATGTTGCAGGAACAATAGCACAGAGTACAAATAATGGTGAAGGAGTGGCTGGTGTTGCTTTCGATGTGTATCTTATGCCAATCAAAGTATTGGATAGTACCGGCTCTGGAACATATGATGATATTGTTAGCGGTATATACTATGCAGCTGATAACGGAGCAAATATAATTAGCATGAGTTTGGGAGGAAGCTCACCCTCTACTGCACTTGAAGATGCCCTCGCATATGCATATAGCAAAGGCATAACTATAATAGCAGCTGCGGGGAATGATGGAACAAACGTTATTTCATATCCAGCTGCTTATGATGCCTATGTAATTGCTGTTGGAGCAACAAGATATGATAAAACCTTAGCTTACTACTCAAATTATGGGACAAGCTTAGACCTTGTAGCTCCTGGCGGAGATTTAAACGTTGACCAGAATGGAGACGGATATGGAGATGGAATATTACAGCAAACATTTACATTACGAGGTATAAATGTAAACTGGGGCTACTATTTCTATCAGGGAACATCTATGGCTTGCCCACATGTAAGCGGTGTGGCAGCTCTTATTTATTCTCTTGGTGTCACCAATCCAGATGACATAAGAAATATTTTACAGAGCACAGCCATTGATCTGGGCGATCCAGGATGGGATGAATATTATGGATGGGGCTTAGTGAATGCTTATGCAGCTGTACAGGCAGCACTCGGTACACCAGTGAATCAACCACCAACATGTTCTTTGACAGCATCTCCTACAAGCGGAGATGCACCACTCACCGTAACATTTAGCATGAGCGCGAGCGATCCAGACGGAACAATAGCATCGTGGGAGCTCGATGTCGACAGCGATGGAATAGCAGATTATAGCGGAAGCGGCTTGCCACCAGCAACACAGAATCACACATATAATGACGCAGGCAATTATACAGCAAAACTAACAGTATGGGACGACGCAGGAGCAAGTGCTTATGACACAGTTGATATAACTGTAACATCTCCAACGCCACCACCGGTATCAGGAAGCATGTATGTATGGGACATTTCATGGACTCTTTCATACAGAGGAAGAAATGCGGATCTCTATTTCACTGTCACCGTTAAATGGGACTCTGATGGAGATGGTGTAGCAGAGGCAACAGATGAAGTTGTGAGCGATGCTACAGTATATGCAACACTAACCAATTTAGATAGTGGAAGTACATGGAGTTTCTCTGGAGTTACAGATGCAAACGGACAGGTAACATTCAACCTATTCAAGGCACCATCTGGCAATTATGAAGCGAAGGTTACAGACATAACCCATGCAACATATACATATGATGCTACACTAGATGTAGACAACCCCGACTACTACACAATATAATCTCCCCCTCTTTTTTATTATTTTTGCTCGATAGGCATAATGAACTTATTCACTAGAATTGAAAAATCAACAGTAAAAAATTTAATGCTATAATGCTTAACGAATCATGAAAACCACTTTTAGTATCATAAAGGCAGATGTTGGCGGTTGTCCAGGGCATGCTAAAGTTAATGAAAAATTAATTGATGTGGCAAATGAAAAGCTTAAAGAGGCAAAGGAAACTGGAATAATAAAGGATTTTTTTGTTACAAATTGTGGAGATGACCTCGAGCTAATAATGACACATGATAAGGGCGAGGACAATGAGGAAGTTCATGGCTTAGCTTGGGATGTTTTTAAAGCAGCCACAGAAGTGGCAAAAGAGCTGGGCTTCTATGGAGCTGGCCAGGATTTACTCAAAGATGCCTTTTCAGGCAACATAAAGGGAATGGGTCCAGGCATAGCGGAAATGGAATTCACAGAAAGAAAATCAGAACCGATTGTAGCATTTTTAATGGATAAAACAGAGCCAGGAGCATTTAATTTGCCAATATTCAGAATGTTTGCCGATCCATTCAATACAGCTGGCTTAATTATAGATCCGAGTTTACATGCTGGCTTTGTCTTTGAAGTATGGGATATAAAAGAGCATAAGAGAGTTTTTATGAAATGTCCGGAGGAAATTTACGACTTGCTTGCCTTAATTGGAGCGAAATCAAGATTTGTAATAAAAAGAGTTTTTCCAAAAGAAGGGAGCAAGCTTCCAGCAAATGAGCCTGTAGCCGTTATTTCAACAGAAAAGTTATTCCAGATAGCTGGCGAGTATATAGGCAAGGACGACCCTGTTGCTGCAGTCCGCTCTCAATCTGGCCTGCCTGCTTTAGGGGAAGTTTTGGAGCCTTTCGCATTTCCACATCTTGTTTCAGGATGGATGCGAGGCAGCCATAACGGGCCAATTATGCCTGTAGCTGTAAAGGATGCAAAGTGCACCCGCTTCGATGGTCCACCTCGCGTGGTAGCAATAGGCTTTCAAGTTAAAAATGGATTGCTTACCGGCCACGAAGATTTATTCGATGACCCTGCTTTTGATTATACAAGGCGAAAAGCAATGGAAATAGCAGAATATATGCGCCGGCATGGCCCATTTGAGCCGCATCGTCTGCCATTAGAAGAAATGGAATATACAACGTTACCAAAAGTAATGGAAAAACTTAAGGATAGATTTGAGGAGGTTTAATACCTCCTTCCTCTTCCATGGTATTTCGTCTTCTTTCTGTAGCCATTGTGTTTCATGCCACCCTTTTCCATCTTGAAGAACAATCTTCGAAAATTGGGCTTCTTCATTTCTTCTATATTTTTAGTCCTCTTTATTTTACCAAATAGCAGATAATCCTTCTCACTCACTAAAGAAATTACCTCTCCTTCATTTCCCATTCTTGCAGTTCTTCCAGCTCTGTGAGTGTACATCAAGATTTCATTTGGTAAATCGAAGTTGTATATGTGGGTTATATCATCTATGTCTAGGCCACGAGCTGCAACATCTGTTGCCACAAGCACATCTATTCTCTTTCGTCTGAAATCATGCAATACTTGTTCTCTTTGATTCTGACTTAAGTCTCCATGTATAGCTTTTGCTCTTACGTCGTATCTTTGCAATTCTCTGGCAAGATTATCCGCCATTTTCCTTGTTGCACAGAATATGAGGGATAGATTTGCCTCTTTTGTTTGAAGTAAATGTACAAGTAAGGAGAATTTTTCCTTAAATGATACAACATAAAATTTATGGCATAGCTTTGCTGTAGTTACTACTCCTTTTATCATCACTTTAGCAGGTTCTACCATATATCTATTGCTCATATCTATCACTTCTTTAGGGATTGTCGCACTGAATAACAGAGTCTGTCTGTTCTTGTTTGTCCTTTTCATTATCTTCTCTATATCATCTATAAAACCCATATCAAGCATTCTGTCTGCTTCATCCAACACAAGATATTTTATCTCGTCTATATGCAATTCTCCTCTATCTAATAAATCAAGCAATCTGCCTGGAGTGCCTACAATAATATTTGCTGTCCTCAAATTTTTAATTTGATTTGTTATAGAGACTCCTCCATATATGCTTACTGCATTAAACCGCGAGTATCTCTTGAATACATATGTAATCTGCTTTGCTAATTCCCTTGTTGGAGCTATTACCAACGCCTCTATTTTATCTCCGCTAATGTTTTCAATTATTGGCAGTACAAAAGCAAGTGTTTTGCCTGAGCCTGTCTCAGACTGCACAACAACATCCTTTCCATCCATTATCAATGGAATGCTTTTTTCCTGCACTTTTGTTGCTTCGACTATGCCATCTTTATGTAGCAGTTCCACTACTCTTTTATCAGATACAATTTCCTCAATTTTCATTTTATTTCTCCTTTTGTTTTCAAAAAAACCAAAAAATAGAGTGAATCTAAGATTCGGTTTTTATCTGGATGGGAATCATGATATATAAAGGTTTGGAAATAGTGTGGGATAGATGAGATATTACAGGATAGGTTCAAATAGTCCTAATTTCCGAAAATAGAGACCCAACAGAGACCAATATATGAATAAAATAATGGGAATATATATCCATACTTGTAAAGGAAGTGAGAGTGAAGCCTTTGTGAAAGAAAAACAGAGCGAAATAACTAAAGGAAAAATAAACAATAAAGTATAGACATCTCCTCTTTCTTCATTTTTTAGGGCATTATATATTCTTAGTATAGCAATAATATACATCAACAATATAAAAACAGACAATAGCTTGTTAAGATTGCCCAATTGTTCCAGTAATTTCTCGTTAATTTTTTCTCCTATTTCCTGTAAAGTTGTTTCATTATAATATCCAGAATACCCATTCAATTCATAATTTAGTAATTTGTTTACCCCTTGCCTTGTGAGATTACCCACTAGCAACGGTAAAAGCAATAACATCCATTTTACTACTATATATTTTAAGTAGTCTTCATAACTATTCGGAAAATCTCTCTTTTTATCTAATTCAAAATATAGAATCAATACTAAAGTATATACCATGAAATATACTCCGGCAGCTGCCAAATATAAAGAAGATATGGAAGGAAAAGGCTCACCCATACAATTATTTTTTTAATCCTATTTTTATTTTCCTAAATTTTTCACTCTTTTTTACCCGCCCAATAACTTTATTCCAGCTATCGTCGCTGTTGTTACAATACATGCTGCCATGCATATGCCAATGAAAATGAAAAGCAAGGATTTTTTAAAATCCAAGCCGAAAAGGTATGCTGCTAAGCTTCCTGTCCATGCTCCAGTTACTGGCAACGGGATTGCAACAAAAATAACCAAAGCTAAACTTTCCCATTTTTCAATGCTTTCCTTTGTCTTTTTCCTCGTATGCTCAAAAATTTTGTTAAGCAGGTTATCCCAGAATTTCCATTTTCTGAGCCATTTTTCAACTGGCTTAAGGAAGAGGAGAATGAATGGCACAGGAATAAAATTTGCCAAAATTATGATGGGAATGGCAAAATACGGATTCAAAGCATATTTGAAGGCAAGAGGTATCGCTCCCCTTAGCTCAGAAATTGGCATCATTGCAAGCATTATAACCCACAGCCATTTCATTGCATCGATCATTTTATCATATTTCCCATACCTTTCTCACCTATAAATTCGCCATCTTCAACTATTTTTTCTCCTCGCAAATATACATGCTTTGGATATATGCATGGCATACCTTCATAGCTGCTCCATCCACATTTTGACAATGCCTTTATTTTATTCACATCTTTGAAATCAATAATAATAAAATCTGCATCCTTGCCAACTTCGATGCTGCCTTTATTTATTCCAAAAAATTCTGCCGGATTTTCGCATGTCATTCTATGTAATAAATCCATGCTTATTTCCCCCTTTTTCACCATATAAAGCATTATTGGAAGCAGAGCATCAACACCAGGCATTCCAGAAGGAGCTATGGCAAAGTCCTCCTTTTCCTGGAGCAAATGGGGGGCATGATCAGACTCAAGAATTGGAATCTCGCCATTAACAAATTTTTTGAAGAGTTTCTTTCTGTACTCATCACTTCTTAAGGGAGGATTTACCTTTCCCATAGCTTTATTCTTAAAATCACTTTCATATGAAAAAAGAAGATGGTGCGGTGTAACGCCAAAACTTGCCTTCTCTTTTAGTAAATCAACTGAACTTGCTGTAGTAATATGGCAGATGTGCAGCTTCGCCCCTATTTTCTCATTTATTTCCACAATTTTTTTCAATGCTTCCAGCTCGCATTCTACTCTTCTATTTCTCTCATGCCCCTTCAAATCTTTTGCTTCCTCATGTTCTATACATTCTTCCATTTCAGCATGAATAGCGAGAGGTTTGCCCGCCTTTTTAACTTCCTTCAAAATTTCTTCCAATTTATCTGGAGGACAAAAAATTTCATTATCTTTAGAAAGAAAAGTTTTGTAGGCAATGCACTCCATTTCCTCTGCTTTTTCCATTATCCCAGCATATAATCCATAGTCTACACATGCCTTATGCTTAATTTTTCTTACCTTTGTCTCAAAATTATTTTTTGTTAATATGGCTGGCTTGTTATTGGGCATATCAAGCACGCATGTTATGCCAGCTATGGCAGCTGCTCTGCTGCCTGTAAAGAAATCTTCTTTATATTCAAAGCCAGGCTCTCTGAAATGAACATGGACATCTATGGCAGCAGGGAAAATGATAGCGTCGCCATAGTCTTTTTTTCTACCATACAAATCTTTCTTAATTTCAACTATCCTGCCCTCTTCAATGCCAATGCATGCCTCTGTTAACCCATTCCTATATATCCTGCCGCAGATAACGTCCATTTAAAAGTTAATAAAAAGAAGTATTTAAAACATTGAAGATATTTTATTGTGATTTATGTCATTGGCGCAGGACCAGCTGGTTTGGCGGCGGGCTTATTTTTGATTGAGAAAGGATATGATGTGAAAATTTTTGAGAAGAATGCTGCAATAAAAAGCACTGCATGTGCAGAGGGATGTGATATATCTTCGCTTAAAATGCTCCCTTTTGATTCAATGCCGTATATTTCAAAAAAAGTAAGGGGAGTGAAATGTCTTTTTGGTAATAAATATTTTTATGCAAGCATGGAAGGGGTTGTTTTAAACAGACAAAAATGGCTGGAAGGAATGACAAAAGAATTTATAAAAAGAGGGGGAGAAATCGAATACAATGCAAAGGTGGAAAAGTTGGATGAGGAATATCTCTATATAAATGGTGACAGAATTAAATATGATATATGCATAGGGGCAGATGGTTGTCGTTCCGTGGCAAAAGAATATTTTGGAAATAAATATGAATATAAGGTTGGTTGCCAATATGAAATCGAATATGATACCAGCGGCATGAATTTTCTTGAGTTATATTTTGATAAAAATTATTCTAGTTATTATGCCTGGATTTTTCCCAAAGAAAGAAGTATAAATGCTGGAGTGATAGGAAAGTTTGCCCAGCTTGATAAATTTTTGAAGAATAAAGGTATTGAAAGAAAGATTTTGAAAAAGCAGGCGAGCTTGATCCCATGCAGTTTGCCTAGCAAGTTAGCAAGCAAGAAAATTGCTCTAATTGGAGATGCAGCAGCAATAACAAATCCTTTCTCGCTTGGTGGAATAGCTCCTGTAATACAGGCTGCAAAAATGCTTGCAGAAAATGTAGAGAACCTTGAGGAATATGAAAAAAAATTAAAAGCACATCCAATATGCAGCCCTATTTTATTAAAAGGAAGAAAAGCAATGGAAGAATTGAATAATGAAGAAACAAAAATTCTATTTGATTGTGTACATGGAAAGGAACTCAGCAAAATGAGAGTAAGAGATTTCTCTCGCTTGCTATTTAAACCATCTTTATTAATAAAAGCATACTATATTGCTAAAGCCCTCTTGCATTCACTGAAATGGGGATGGTGAGGAATAGGCTAACAACTTATTTATATTTACCCTCATTATAATAACATGTTGCTCGAAATAGCTGTGTTAATTATATTTTTGCTGATAATAATACTTGCATCAGCCATAAAAATTGTGAGAGAATACGAGCGTGGAGTTATATTCCGCCTTGGTCGCCTCGTCGGCGCTAAAGGACCTGGCTTATTTTTCATAATACCTATGTTTGATAAAATGGTGAAAATCGATTTAAGGGAGCATGTAATGGATGTTCCAGCTCAGGAAGCGATAACAGCTGACAATGTGCCAGTTCGTGTCAATGCAGTCGTTTATTTCCGTGTCATGAACCCAGAAGATGCAGTCGTTAAAATACAAAATTATATGATTGCAACAAGCCAGATGGCTCAAACAACGCTTCGAAGCATTATAGGCCAAGTAGAGCTGGATGTATTATTAAAGGAAAGGGACAAAATAAATCAGCGCCTGCAATCAATTCTCGACGAAGCAACTGATGCATGGGGCGTAAAAGTCACAGCAGTTGAAATAAAAGATGTTGAAATCCCAGAAGGAATGCAGCGCGCTATGGCAAGGGCAGCGGAAGCAGAAAGAGAAAGGAGAAGCAGAATAATAGCAGCAGAAGGCGAGCTGCAGGCAGCAGAAAAATTGACACAGGCAGCTAAAATCATAGGAAGAGAGCCAGCAGCCATCCAGTTAAGAACCTTACAAACTCTGGCAGAAATTTCAGCAGAAGGAACAACCAAGATTTTCTTCCCATTTCCTCTGGAAATACTGAAAGCGTTTATGAAAGAAAAGGAAAAGAAGAAATGATTAGAAATTCACTATAAACACTTCTTTTTCCACCCTTTCACATTTTCCATTTACAGCACATGCTTCAACAACTATTCTGCAGTTACCTCTTATATTTTCGTCCCACCACCACTGATATGGTTTTTCATCGTCAACATACTTTAATTCATTGTTTATGTAAAACTTAACCGCTTTTATTTTTCCTGCCGGCTCCGTCGTTGCATTTACTTTGATTGTTACTCCGCCAAATATGACTGTTTTGTTAATGAAGGCCAGTAAAGGACCAAAATCCAGGATATATATTCCGTTCAATGGTTTTTCAAGTGTTATGTTTATATGGATTGTTTCTGTTGGCTCTTTTATAGCAACTTGAGGATCACCAAATAAGTTTGTTTCATAATATGTCCATCTCATTCCATTCTCATTTATGCGCCATACATTATCTTCTTTTGAAAAATGATTTGCTCTTCCAATCTCTCTTATATTTTCCTGGAATAGAGCTTTAAAGAAAGAGCCATCGTATCTTTGGCCTGGAGAATCAGTGCTATTCTCTCTTCCCAATCCATAGCGAGAATTCATTATGCATGCAAATGCACCATGTTCATCACAGGTCAAATGCTCTGCAAAACAATCATCTTCGTAATAATTATCTTCTGGATACCAGTTATCGAAAGAACCGGCTAAACAGGTTTGGGAATATAGGAAGAAATATTCTGTATTGTACAACCCCTTCAAATCAGAATTATGCATCTTTAGTGCATATGTAGTCCATCCATGGCCATCATGATTAACGATGTTAACGCCTTTATTTAAAATAGACAGTAAATTGTATTTGCTCCATGTTTTCTTTCTATCATAAAGAGTTGTTATGTTGTATGAGGAAGGAATCAATGGCTTGATTTTATCCTTATGATTTCCTCCCCATTCTGCCTCTCCTCCAAATCCAAGGTATTCTCCAAGTAATAATACTTGCATTAAATATTCGTTATCGGTGCTTTCTTCATAAGCTATCGTCTTATTAATGAAATTATTGATCTCTTTAATGCTATCAACGCATGCCCTTCCTACCCATACCTCTGCATATAAATCTGCCTCATCTCTATCGCTAACATCATTACCCGTTGCATTTTCTCCCCATTTATCATCCATATCTTCATTAAAACTACCGTCTAAGCAAGCATAGTAAACATCTGATGGGATATATGCTTCTAAAACATCATTTGCCTCCGCCAGAGGCAAGCCGACGCATGTAGCATATAAATAGCGGGGAGGAATTATGTTGCTACTCGCATTCTTAATATCGCCATCTCCTCCAAGCAAAACATAATCGATGCCCCAGTTTAAATAAGCATATCTTATGAAATTCCTTATTTGAGCTTGGGTATCATTGAACATCTCCGTTTCATTCCAGCAAAATGAATTAATCTTTATTTCCTCAACTGTAACGATATTAACTTTTATACCCTGGCTTTCTTTATAATCTGCAAATCTCTGGAAAGCATTTCTGAACCCATCCTTTGTTATTATGAGGTAATCATATTCTTCATTTAGTTTTTTAATAGGATATGTGTATACTGCCCATTTGTTATCAATATAATTCATAACCCATTCTCTATCCTTCTCCAGTCCTCTGTATAATGGGTTTATCTTTCCTTCTTTAAGTTCAATTTTAACATCCACTTCTTCATAGTAAAAAACTTTGTTATTTTCGACAGAAACAGGCATAATATTCATTACAAGAATATTATATCCTCTAAGCCCATAAATGCCAACTTTTTCATATAACTTATTTGCAACGTTTGTTGATAAGATCTCTACTTTTTTATTTCCTACAAACAACGCTTTTGCCTTTTCAACTTCGTAAAACCCTAAAAATTTCTTATTTATGCCTTTTACATCTATTCCCTTAACCTCTTTACCGTATGGAATTAAAATATGCGCTGGCTTGACAGGCAATAGTAATCCATTGTATTCATGCATTTCGCATCCATCAATTTTTATTTCATATTCCCCTCCAATTTTTTCAACGACTGGCTCCTCAAATTTATATTTAAATGAAATGTTATCAGATGCTCCTATTTTTACACCCGAAAATGCTAATCCAATAAATAAAAATACTACAATAAATGCTGCCTCTCTTTTCATGCAGTATAAATTTTTATCAAGATTTAAATTTATCTCACGATCAAACTTTTCCCTGTCATTTCTTTTGGCTTTTTTATATCCAGCAATTCAAGCATAGTAGGTGCTATATCTCCAAGCACTCCTTCCCTCAATTTTGCTTCCATACCAATTAAAATAAAAGGGACTGGATTGCTTGTGTGGGCTGTCTTCGGCTTGCCATTTTCGAACATTTCCTCAGCATTTCCATGGTCCGCCGTAACTATTGCTATGCCATCATACTGCAGCACTTTTTTAACTACTTTGCCTAAACAATCGTCTACAGCTTCGAGAGCTTTTAATGTTGCCTCCCATATGCCTGTATGCCCTACCATGTCTGGATTTGCGTAATTAAGCACAATAACATCGTATTTCCTGCTTTCAATCCTTTTTATAACTTCTGCTGTAACTTCATATGCTGACATTTCCGGCTTTAAATCATATGTTGCTACTTTTGGTGAGGGAATTAAACATCTATCCTCTCCTTCAAATGGTCCTTCTCTTCCGCCATTAAAAAAGTAGGTAACATGGGCATACTTTTCTGTTTCAGCTATTCTTAGCTGCTTTAAACCATGCTTTGAAATAACTTCCCCGAAAGTATTTGTTATATCTTTCGTCTCAAATGCCGCTGGATTATCAAAATTTTTATCATATTTAGTCAGAGTGACAAAATGTATTTTCAAAGGAACCGTGGAAAAAGCATCAAAATTTTTGTCTATGAAGGCTCTTGTTAGTTGTCTTCCTCTGTCAGGGCGGAAATTAAAGAATATGACAACATCTCCATCTCCTATGCGTGGCATACCTTCAATTACAGTTGGCTGGACAAATTCATCTGTTTCTCCACTGGCATATGCTATCTCTATTCCTTCAATTGCATTTTTAACAATTCTTCCCTTGCCTCTTACCAGCATATCGTATGCCTTCTTTGTTCTCTCCCATCTTTTATCTCGATCCATTGCAAAGTATCTTCCTACTATGCTTGCTATTTTACCCATGCCTATTTCATCAATTTTTTCCTCCATTTCTTCTAGATATTTCTTAGCGCTTTTTGGAGGAGTATCCCTTCCATCCAGAAAACAGTGTATATATGCCTCCCCAACACCATACATCTTTGCCATTTCAAGCAGAGCATATAAATGCTCCATCATTGCATGAACTCCTCCATCGCCAATGAGTCCCATTAAATGTAGCCTGCTTTTTTTTGCTTTCTCAATTGCTTCCTTAAGCACTTTGTTTTCGAAAAAACTGCCATCTTTTATTGCCATCAAAATTTTTGTTGCCTCCTGATAAACTATTCTCCCAGCTCCAATATTTAGATGCCCTACTTCAGAATTTCCCATTTGCCCGGCAGGCAAGCCAACTGCTTCTCCGCTTGCTTCAAGTATGGTATGGGGATATTTCCTCCAGAATTCATCAAAGTTAGGGGTGGAAGCATAATAAATTGCATTTCCCATCCTTTTTGTTGTATATCCCCAGCCATCCAATATTGTAAGTAAAATCATGGGCTAATATTCATTATAATCGAATATAAAAAATTTGGGAAAAAAGAAAAGTTTCGAAATATTCTGTTTTATTTGACAATGACAGAGATTACAAGGGCAAAATGCCACAAAACTATTCATTTTCATCCCCCTATTGCCATCAAAATTATATAAGAAAATTTTATACAACCTCATGGAAAATAAAATTCCTACCTTTTCGGACTTAAAAAGAGAAGTTATTGATGCTGGATTGTGCACCTTATGTGGAGGGTGCACTTCCTTTTGTAGGGAGAACAAACTCCATGCAATTGATATTAAAGAAGGATTGCCTGACTATATCAACGAGGAAAGCTGTCTAGAATGTGGCATATGTTATATGATTTGCCCCGTTACAGATGAACTGAATGACAAACTGGAGGAATTGTATGGGAAAGGAATAGGAAAAATTCTCGAAATATATTCAGCCCGCTCGACAGATGAGAATATTCTTAAGGTATGCTGTGACGGTGGCGTGGCTACATCTTTACTCAATTATTTGTTAGACATTCATTATATTGATGGCGCGCTTGTTGTCAAAAGAATGAAGGGAGGAAGAAGCATGCCTATACTAGCAACATCATATCATGAATTGCTTGCATGCGCAGGCGCATCATTGGCGACTGTTCCGAATCTTGATGAGATAAGGCATTATAGCACCTACACTTCCTTACTCCCAGAACTTAAAGAAATTGCATATGGAGGAATGGAGAATGTCGCTTTAACAGGAACACCTTGCCAGACCAAAACAGTGAGAAAAATGCAGGCAGTGAACATACTGCCTTCTGGCTCTATAAGATTTGTTATAGGGCTATTCTGCATAGAGAATTTTTCCTTTGATGCCATTAGTTTGAACAAGTTCGAGGAAATAATCGGCGGAAGACTGAGCGATATAGAGAGAGTGAACATAAAGGAAAAAATGATAATCAAGTTTAAGGATGGAAGCAAAAAGGAGATAGCACTTGAAGATTTAGAAAGCGTTGCAAGAAAAGCGTGCATAAAATGTAAAATACCCTTCTCCAACATATATGCAGATATTTCTCTTGGAGGTCTTGGTTCTGAAGAAGGATATACAACTGTTGTGATAAGAACACCGGAAGGCAAAAGATTATTCGAGGAAGCTCTGGAAGAAGGGCACATTGAAATACATCCAGAATGGAATGAGGAAAAGAAAGAGGAAGTAATTAATAAAATAAAAGAATGGACTGAAAAGAAGGAGAGAAGAAAATAATTATTCTTCCTCTATTGTTATGCCATATATAATTACATCCTTTACTGGCCAGTCTTTCATTCCATATTTTGTTGTTGTTTCAACAGAAGCTATTGCCCTCACCACATCCATTCCTTCTACAACCTTACCAAAAACTGCGTATTTGCCATCGAGAAAATGCTGGGGCCCATCGCATATATAAAACTGGCTTGAGGCACTATCTGGATCAGCCGCTCTTGCCATGCCAACCGCTCCATCAACATGAGTTAAACTTGCATCAATTTCTAAAGGAATTGTTCCATACGGACTTGGCTTATAAGTTCCATCTGGGTAAAAGCCACCTGTCTGTATCACAAAATCATCTATTACTCTATGAAATACCAAGCCATCATAAAATCCATCATTGGCTAATTTGATAAAATTTTGAGTGGTGATGGGTACTTTATCTGTATATAACTCAATTTTTATTGTTCCCATATTTGTTTCAATAATTGCAAATGTTTTTGCCTCCTTTTTAATACATCCTGCAGAAAATGCAATC
The DNA here is from genome assembly GCA_024275755.1 of archaeon. Lineage (GTDB taxonomy): Archaea > Thermoplasmatota > E2 > UBA202 > JdFR-43 > JdFR-43. The sequence goes on from JAJRYN010000132.1 coordinate 20,422, forward strand.
AGAAACAACATCAGCAAAGCAATATATTTCATGATTGATAAGAGGAAATGAAATAAATGATTTACTCTTTTCATTCATTCTCTCCAAACCAAAGGATAATAAATCCTTTTCATATTACCATTTGGTGAGGCTATGAATGAAGAGATGTGGGATGTGATTGTAGTGGGGGGCGGCCCTGCTGGATTGACAACTGCTATCATGTGTGCAAATAGAATGCTTAAAACACTGGTTCTTGAAGGAGGGAAATGGGGAGGATTACCAGCAACAATGTATCCAAACAAAGTTATACCAAATTATCCAGGATTTCCGGAAGGAATAACGGGAATAGAGCTGGTCAGAAGATGGCTCAGACACGTCAGGGACAATCCATATGTTACTATGAAAAGGGAGAGAGTAGTAAAAATTGAGAAAGGAGGCATAGTAAAAACAGAAGATAATGAATACCATGGAAAGACGGTTGTGATTGCTACAGGAACACGCCCAAGAGAGCTTGGAATACCCGGAGAAGCAATGTTTAATAGAGCAGATAAAGGAGTTTATTACTACGTTACTCATAGAGAAAAATTCATAGATAATGTAGTGCTTGTTGTGGGAGGAGGAGACACCGCTGTAGATGCTGCCCTAGATTTAGTTGATTTGGCAAGAGAAATATATATAATACACAGGAGAGATAGATTCAGAGCAATGGATGAAAATGTTAAGAAGATGGAGGAGAGCAAGAATATAAATATAATGTTGAATACAGAGCTAGAAGAAATAAGAGGAAAAGATAAGGTAGAGGAGGTTGTGCTTTTAAACAATAAAACGGGAGAAAAGAAGGTGTTGAAGGTGGACAAAGTCATTCTGGCAGTTGGTCTAAAGCCAAATACAGAAATGTTCACAGAACTTGGTGTAAAGACAGATGACAGAGGATTCATCATAACAGACAGCTATCAGAGAACAAATGTCGAAGGTGTATTTGCTGTGGGAGACATAGTAAAAGGTGCATTCAGATTGCTGATAGTGGGAGCGGCACATGGAGCAATAGCATCACAGAAGATATATGAATACATAAGGAAACCATACTGGGCGGGTGAGGACGAGAAATAGCCTCAGCCCTTTCTATTTTATTTTACATGTCTTTTAATTTTTTTGTAGTATTCATGCTCAACAAAATCACAGTTTATTAGCATTTCTGCATCCTTTTCTCCTGTTATTTCCACACCCATTTCCTCTATCCTCTTCTTCAATTTTTCAATGTATTTACTCCCGTTACTCTTCAAGAATGCAATTTTTTGTGGCTTTCTTCCATCCATGTTCATCAATAGGCCCATATCAAGCATATCTTCGATTTCAAATGGTGTAAATGATTTTTCATCTATTTTGAAATATATCTCGGGATCAATAACAATGTCCTTTGCTTTTATTTCTATTTCTCCCTCTTCTTCATCATAATCAATAACATTTTTTATGCACTCGTTTCCACAGATCCCGCATCCGAGACATTCTCTGCAGCTCAGGCAACGTTTTGCCTCCTTAATCGCTGTTTCCTCATCAAAGAGAATTTCTACTTCCTTAAATGTTGTCATTCTTTCTTCTATAGGTATATAACTTATCTCCTGCCTTTCTTCTTTTTCGATGCCAGACAGAACAACGTTTCTTTTCATAAGTTCAATATCCTCCCAAGAAGCTATGAGCCTGTTGATATCCTTTTCCACAGGATCAAATGAAATTTCCTTTCCATGGAGATAAGCATCTATAGCATGAGCTGCCCTCCTTCCCCATGCAACTGCTTCAATGACAATTGATGGCCCTGTCACAGCATCTCCTCCAGCAAATACTCCAGGCATGGAGGTGGCAGCTGTTTTGTCATCAACAATTATTCCCCATTTCGTCCTCTTTATTTCATCTGGTAGGAAGGAGAAATCTGGGTATTGGCCAATGGCTGCTATTATAGTATCCGCTTCCATGAAGAACTCACTCCCTTCCTTTGGAATTGGTCTTCTCCTTCCGCTCTCATCCGGCTCTCCAAGTTCCATTTCAACACATTCTAATCCTATAACTTTACCATCTTTGCCCACTATTTTTACTGGAGCTGCCAGGAATTTTATATTCACTCCTTCCTCTTCAGCAAATTTAACTTCTTCTTCTCTTGCTGGCATTTCACTTCTACTTCTCCTGTACAATATTGTAACTTCCTGGCTGCCAAGCCTTACAGCACATCTTGCAGCATCTATGGCAACATCTCCTCCTCCAACAATGACAACCTTCCTCCCCTGAAAAACTGCTCTGACAGTCTCAGGTGAAATATTGACTTCTCTGAGAAATTCCACACCTGATATAACCCCTTCCAAATCTTCCCCTTCTATGCCCAGCTTTCTGCTTTCATGAGCTCCCACGCCAATAAATATTGCGTCATATTCCTTTCTTAATTCATCAAATGAAATGTCCTTTCCAACTCTTGTATTTAGTTGCAACTCAACCCCCATTTCAAGAATTGCATCTATTTCGCGTTTCAATACATCCTTTGGAAGGCGATATGGTGGTATTCCGACGGCGAGCATTCCTCCTGCTACTGGCAAGGCTTCAAAAATCTTGACTTTATATCCTTTCCTTGCCAGTTCATATGCAACAGTTAAGCCAGCTGGCCCGGAGCCAATGACAGCGACCTTGTATTTATTGTTTTCATTTGCCGGCATTTTGCCTAAATCAATTTTCCCCTTCTTTTCCCATTCCCAGTCTGCAACGAATCTCTTGAGCAATCTTATTGAAATTGGCTTGTCAATTCCGTTTCTTCTGCATAATTCCTCGCATGGATGCGGACATACTCTGCCCAAAACAGCTGGCAGTGGCAAACGCTCTCTTATCAAATTCACAGATTCCTCAAATTTTCCTTCCGCTATCTTCGCCACATATCCGCGGACATCAACATGAGCTGGGCAGTTTGTCTGGCAGAAAGGAGTTTCCTTCTCTAGGAAAAATGTTGATGGTACGCCTTCTCTTCCATAAACTGCTTTTCTTGAAAATAAACTCTGCTCTCTGTCAACTGTTTTTAAAGGACACACTTCATAGCATATGTTGCAGTTGTTGCAATCCTGTTTTATCCTTGTAGGATATTTTATTATTTTAACCGTGCCCTCATCAATATTTTTCACCCATGCATTTGTTAACAATTTTATCTTTCCTTCCTTGACGAATTTCAGAAATTCATCATATGGTGCATCATCATTTAGCGAGGAGGCATGCTTTCTGATAACATATTTATTGATAGAAGGATGCCTTTCCACAATGATAACATCTTCGCCTTTCTTTGCCAGTTCAACCGCCTTTTTTATGCCATGTGCTCCAGCTCCTATAATGGCAATGCCTTCTCCTCCCTCAAAATTTTCAATAATGAATGGCTCGGCAATTTTTTCCTTCTTGCCGCCATAATAAAATGAAAAGATGCCATCATTTTCTTTAAATGCTGCCTCTCCTCTCTTCACAAAGTCAATGAGATAGAGAAAAACAATCTCTTTCTTCAGCCCTGTTCTTTCAGCAATTTCATCCAGCGTCATTTCTTTTTCCTGTAATAATAATCTTATCATTTCTTCATTCACTTCATCGTATATTATTTCATCTGCAATCCTGTTGAATTCATAGAATGTGTAGAGCTCTCCATATTTGTTGCCTTCTGTTGTGAGCATTCTTTCTTTTGCAGCTATTATCCTTATCCTAGGCTTTAAGGAGGCGTTATAAGCTGCCTTTAAAGCTAAATCATCTTTTAACTCATCTTTCAACGGCCCTAATTTTTGTAATTCCTCAGTAAATTCTGTCACCACTTTTGCAAATCTTTCACCTTCAGAAGCAGAAATCCATTCTAGTCTCAAACGCCTTTCATCTATTCCAGCATAGCGAAGCAATTTTCTGGCTGTATTCATTTTACCTATCGTGTAATAATTGCCTGTAACGTAATGGCAATCTCCAAGATGACAACCTCCAACAAGCACTCCATCTGCTCCCCGCAAAAATGATTTCAAAACAAATGAAGGCTCAACTCTAGTAGAACACATCACTCTTATAACTCTTGTAGTAGGCGGATACTGAAATCTACTCACTCCTGCTAAATCAGCGCCTGCATAAGAACACCAGTTGCAGAGCATGGCAACAATCTTCGGCTTGAAACTCATTCTATCGCCTCCTCAATTTGTGCCATTATCTGCTCATCCTTAAAATGTCGCATGTTAATTGCCTTATGAATGCAGGATGAGCCGCAGGCTCCACATCCCTTACATGCAGCGGGAATATTTTCTGCAACTTTCCTGCCATTTTTTTCAACAAGCCGCATAGCCCCATATGGGCAAACTTCAACGCACACTCCACATCCCATGCATTTTTCTTCATCTATAACTGGTGTATATGGCTCCGCCTTTACATATCCCTTTGCCATTGGAATCGCCGCCCTGCTGGCTGCCGCTACTGCCTGAACGATGCATTCATTTATATCTGCTGGGGCCCTGCAGGAGCCAGCCATGTATATACCATCTGTTGCAAAGTCCACAGGGCGGAGCTTGACATGGGCTTCAAAGAAGAAGCCGTCTTGGCCCAGTGGTACTTTAAGCATCTGCGATATCTTTTTCGCATCTTCCCTCTGAATTAAAGGCGTTGATAACACTACCAAATCTGCATCAAGTTCAATTTTTCTTCTCAGCCCAGGATGATAAAAGCCAACAACCAGTTTTCCGTCTTTTTTTTCCAGAGAAGATACCGTCGGAACCGCATCCCTTACCCTTACAAATCTTATCCCTTCCTCTCTTGCCTCTCTGCAGTAATCCTCATATACCGTGCCATATGTCTGTAGCCCTTTATGAATTATATATATCTGCACTTCTGGCAATAATTTTTTCAATAATCGAGCATTTTTTATGGAATTCATACAGCAAATACGGGAGCAATATCTTACTCTCTCCCCTCTTCCTCCGACACACTGTATGAACACAATTTTTTTCCACTTGCCTACTTTGTTTTCTTTCAAAAGATTTTCTAGTTCAAATTGTGTGATGACATTTTCATATTCATCATAGTTGTACATATACATTGGCTCATAGGGCTTTGCACCAATGGCTACAATGATTGTTCCAACCTTTATCTCCTCATTTTTCTTGCCCTTAATTTTGACATTGAAATTTCCTATATAGCCTTCGACGCTCTCAACTTCGCTTTCTAAAAAAACATGTATCTTCTTTTCTTTCTTGACTTTTTCAAGCAATTCATTCAAAAACTCGTCTGCATCTACATTAGAAGGATATAAACTATGAATGTGATTCAACAATCCTCCAAGCTTATTTTCCTTTTCAACTATATAAACTTCAAAGCCCTGTTTTGCTAATGATAAAGCGGATATAATGCCTGCCACTCCTCCTCCTATGACCAATGCCTTTCTTTCAACTGGTATTTTTATTTCCTCGAGTGGTTCAAGTAGCCTAGCTTTTGCCACTCCCATCCTCACCAAATCCTTTGCTTTTTCTGTTGCATCTTTCTTTTCCTTCTGATGTACCCATGAGCACTGATCTCTTATGTTAACAAATTCAAACAAAAATTTATTCAAGCCAGCATCCTCACATGCCTTTCTGAAAAGTGGTTCATGAGTACGAGGGGTGCAAGAGGCAACAACAACTCTGTTCAATTTATGTTCCTTTATTGCATCCATTATTTCCTGTATCCCAGCATTCGAGCATGTATACATATTTTCCTTGACGTATACAACATCTGGCAGAGTTTTTGCATATTCGCATACCTCTGGCACATTAACAAATCCTGCTATGTTGGTGCCGCAATCGCACACAAATACTCCAATTCTCAACTTCTCTGCCATTTTATCACCCTGCCAATTCTGCTGCTTTGGCAGCTGCAGCACTTGCCTGTATCACACTCTCCGTTATATCCTTTGGTCTCTCGCAGCACCCGGCAACAAATATGCCCGGCTTTGTTGTCTCAACGGGATATTTAAGGAAATCCACGGTTTTTATAAATCCATGCTCATCTGTTTCTATGCCCAAGACATCGGCAATCCTTTTTGTATCTTTTGCTGGCATGATAGGCGTGGCAAGAATTACCATTTCCACTTCCAGTTCTTTTACCTTTCCCTCTTTTTCATCTTCGTAATATATAATCAGATTCTTTGTTCTCTTGTCTTCCTTAATTTCCCCAGGGCGTGCATGGATATAAGTGATTTTATAATCTCTCTCTCCTCTCTTACTGTATTCATAAAATCTTTTACTAAAGACCCTCAAATCAGAATAGAATATGTAAGATTCCAGATCGTTATAATGCTCATTTGCTAGCATTGCACTCTTTATTGAAACCATGCAGCATACTGATGAACACCACGGGCAACGCTTTACATCTCTGGAGCCAACGCACTGTATGAATGCGATTTTCTTTGGCCTTCTGCCATCCGGAGAGCATTTTAGGTGGCCATGAGTGGGTCCAGCTGCATTGATAAGGCGTTCATATTCCATCCAGGTGTGAACATTGTCATATCTCCCATATCCATATTCATATAAATCACGGGGCTCATATAATGACAAGCCGACGGCAACAATAATGGCTGCAACATTAAGCTCGATAATCTGATCCTTTTGATTGTAGTCTATTGCTCCAGCCTTGCAAATTTTCTCGCATAAGCCGCACCTATTCTTTGTTAATTTTAGGCAATACCTATCATCAATTGTCGCCTTTCTGGGTACAGCCTGAGGAAACGGCAGAAAAATTGCCTTTCTTTTATCCAGATAACTATTATATTCATTTGGCACTTCTGTGGGGCATTTTTCCATGCATATACCGCAGCCAGTGCATTTTGTTGCATCCACATATTTTGCCTTTTTTTTCACTTTAACTTTAAAATCTCCTGCCTTTCCTTCCAGTCCAATGACTTCAGAATACTCAAGAACATCTATATTTGGATGGGAAAAACACTCATTCATTTTTGGGGCAAGGATACAAATACTGCAATCATTGGTGGACATTGTTTTGTCCAGCAATGCCATTCTTCCTCCAATACTTGGCTCTTTTTCCACTAAATAAACATGGGTGCCTCTATCTGCCAAATCCAAGGCAGCCTGTATGCCTGCTACTCCTCCTCCTATTATTAATACATCTTTCATTTTATCATTTCAGCAACTACTTCAA
>JAJRYN010000133.1 GCA_024275755.1 archaeon
ATTTATAGGCATCGATGAATTTTGGATGGAAATAATCATAAGTTAGAACAACGCATGGATGAATTGGAGAGATTAAATACCCCATGAAAGAAGATATGTAGAGTAATGCCACCATACTTATATCTGTCAAAAAAGGAGCTAAAATTGGATATAAAATACCAACTGCCGCCAAATTATGGGCTGTAACTAATCCAATTACGAAGGACAGAGCAGCTATTGTAATAACTGCTGGAAGACCAATTAAATGAGATGAAATTACCTCTGGAATTCCTGATACAAATATTATGTTTTTAAGAAGCATTATTCCAAATATTGCAACAGCAAGACTCACGGAAATCCCCTTTTTCAGCATTCTCACATCTTTCTTTTCCCCCATTATAAAAGCTGTTAATATGCCAACAGGCAATGAAATCAGAAAGGCAGAATATGTGGACATGAAAAATGAAAGTGGCAGAGCTATGGAAACTGGCAGTAGAATAGGCAGTAAACCTTTCAATTGTCCTTTCTTTCTTTCCTTTTTCTTCATTTCAACATTTTTTATTTTTCTCACATAGAGATATCCAATAAAAAAGAGGAGGATAAAAACTGGTATTTGCATTGCAATAATGGCAAAAATATTTTCACCAGATAAATCAGCAAGTAAAACTAAAGGAGTAGCTAGAGGAAATATGATAAACCATATATGGCGATACCATAAATTAATGGTCATCAATAATTCTTTTTTTACTCCCGCTGCCTTTCCGTGCAAATCGATGAGGGGGGCAGATAGTAATGCTCCTCCTGGAACAGGAAGTAATCCTAGTATAGAAGGAATTGCAATGAGCATGCCCTTATATGAAAGTTTTTGCTGTAATACATCTAACACACCCTGAAGCAAACCTGTTTCCTGTAGAATGACAGCGAGCATTTTTATCATTATAACTATTGCAATCAATGCCATAACTTTGTAATCTGTGGCAGTTTTTACAAAAATATCTGGCAATTTTTCAGGGACGGAAATAGCAAGTATTAAACAGCCAATTATAATTGCCAAGCCAAAGTCCTTTCTATTTGCTACCATTGCTATTATTGTTCCAAAAGAGAATAGAAGCAGCAAAATAAGTAAATATTCATTCATTTTATTCTCCTTTCCTTTCCTCTGCCAAGCAAAACAACCCTTGAGTCCTTTCTTTCTGCCTCAATTTCATAGCCCGTCAGCTCTGCAAGCTTTTCTCCAAATTTTTTAATTTCTTCATGACTTGGCATATTTGCGAGAGTCATTCTCTGCCTTGAATAACCTAGAAACATATATCCTTTTGGTTCTATAAACCATGGGTTAGCTTTCATATCAAGTTTTGCATATTCCTTTTCATAACCGAGATTCCAATTTTTAACCAAAGTATGTCTTATAACAGTTCTTGTATCTAAACTTGGCAGCAAATCTAAAGTTTCATTCAACTTTTCCCATGCTTTTGGAATTAAGGGGCAGCATAACTTTTTATAAATCTCTTCATTTGGAGCGGCAACAGTAACATAAAGCTGCTTTGGCAGCACATCCATATTTTCCAAGGCCTCGGGATTTGTTCCATTTGTTACTAGAAATGTTGTCATTCCTCTCTTATGACATTCCTCAAAAAACTCACTTAAAAAAGGATATAGGGTAGGCTCACCAGTTAAAGAACAAGCAACATGTTTCGGCTCCGTTGCCTCTTCCCATTTTTTTAAGTCCACTCTCTCATCTCCTTTATAGCCAGTTAACAGGCGACGTTGCTCCTCTATACATTTCTCCAGAATGTAAGCTGGTTCATCAGCTTCCTCTTTTTTCAGCTCCGTTAATGTAAAGCCCTGAAAACGCCAGCAGTAAAGACATTTCTGGGTGCAATGAAAGGCAGCGGGCGACATTTGCAAGCAGCGATGACTTTCTATGCCATAAAAAGTATTTTTATAACATGCCTTGCTTTCAAGCAGCGATTTTCTGAGCCAGTGACAAAGCTTTACTGCTGAATGTTTACCAACTAATGCATATCCTTGGTTTTCGAGGATTCTTTTTAAATCTTGTGATAAATGCATAATTGGAGAATTATCTTTCTTTAAAAACTTATTCCATGTAAATCATTGATGCAACCAAGAAATAGAAAAAATACCGTTGCCCCTCATGCGAATAGTCAAATAAATCTTATTCATTTTAAAAATCCCTTGTAACCCCTGTAAACTACTACAAAAAAAATTTAGAGCTTGTCGAAAAAACCAGAATAAATAAAGAAATTGCCATGTAAGTGTTTATGTTATGCACTATTGCCATGGCAATTATGTGCTTCATTCTCATAGATTTTTTCTTATATCTCGTGAA
>JAJRYN010000134.1 GCA_024275755.1 archaeon
AAGAAGGGAGATAAAGGATATGCATGAAAAAAGTGGAGTAACTGTGGTGCATGTTACTCATAGCAGGGAAGATGCGATGCTTCTTGCTGACAGAATTGCTGTGATGAACAAAGGCAAAATTCTGCAAATAGGAAAGCCAGAGGAAATATTTAGAAAGCCCGCATCGAAGTTCATTGCTCAATTTGTTGGCGTTGAGAATATTTTTCATGGAAAGGCGGAAAGGAAAGGCAACATTACCCATTTCATATGTGATGGCGTGGAATTAATTTCTTCAATGGATGTGCCCAATGCAAGATACGTCAGTATAAGGCCAGAAGATATAATAATTTCAAAGCAAAAAATTGAGAGCAGTGCAAGGAATTGCATAAAAGGAAGGGTTAAGGCAATTGTAGACATTGGCTCTCTCATAAGACTGGAGGTGGATTGCGGCGTGGAATTCGTAGTTCATATTACCCGCGAGTCTTTTCAGGAAATGGGCATTGATGTTGGCAAGGAAGTTTATCTTATATTTAAAGCTCAGAATGTTCATCTATTCAGGTGAAAGATGCTTGTGGATAAATATGGCAGGCCGGTAAAAAGCATTCGAGTTTCATTAACTAGCAGATGCAATCTCCATTGTTTTTACTGCCATAATGAAGGGCAGATGGCTACAAAACAAGAAATGACAGCAGATGAAATAGAAATTTTGCTTAAAGTGGCGAGCAAACTTGACATAAAGTCAGTTAAATTTACAGGTGGGGAGCCACTGCTCAGGAATGACATCGTTGATATAGTTGTCAGAGCCAGTAAATATATGGAAGATGTTTCAATAACGACAAATGGCACTCTCCTCGCTCCAATGGCAGAAAAACTTAAGGCAGCGGGGCTGAACAGAATAAATATAAGCTTGGATACAGTTGACAGAAAAAAATACGAAGAGATAACTGGCGAAGATATGCTCGATGAGGTTTTAAATGGCATAAAGGAGGCGGTGGCGGCGGGGCTAAATCCAGTTAAAGTCAATATCGTTGCCATTTTGCCTATAGAAAAAATAATGGAAACAGTAAAGACAGTATGGAAGCTTGGGGCTATGCCACAGATAATCGAGATGGTGAATGTTGGAAATGGCGACGGCGATGATATTTCTCATATCGAAGAATATATTGCCTCAAAAGCCATAAAAATAAGAGAGCGTCACATGCATCGCCGAAGAATATATACACTGCTTGATGATGAAGGAAATAAAAGAGAGATAGAAGTGGTTCGTCCCATCCATAACTCTGCTTTCTGTGCTGCATGTACCCGGCTCAGAGTTACAAGTGACGGCAAGTTAAAGCCGTGTTTAATGCATAACAATGGGCTTGTGGATGTGATAACGCCAATAAGGAAAGGTGTTGCCATGGAAGAAATAATGAAATTATTTGAGAGAGCTGTTGAGAATCGAAGCCCCTACTGGAGGTGATATGTTGGGAATGGTGGATATATCTGGTAAGGAAAATATTGAAAGAATTGCAGTTGCGGAAGGAAAAATCACGCTTGGCGATGAGAGCATAAAAGCAATTAAAGAAAAGAGAGTAAAAAAGGGAGATGTTTTTGCTATAGCTGAGGCGGCAGCTTTAATGGCTGTTAAGAGAACTTTCCTTGCCATTCCCCATTGTCATCCTTTGCCCATAACTTCCGCCTCTGTAGAGTTTTTTATTGAAGGAAATGATGTTGTCTCCCGATGCATAGTAAAGGCGAGTTATAAAACAGGCGTGGAAAT
>JAJRYN010000135.1 GCA_024275755.1 archaeon
AGATGCGTGCACCGTATGTGGAGACTGCGAGAAAGCCTGCCCAGTTATAATTCCAAATGAATTTGATATGGAGAAGAAACCCAGGAAGGCAATATACATTCCATTTCCACAGGCTGTCCCCTCAACATATACTATTGATAGAGAAGCATGTCTTGGTTTAGCTCCTTTAACCTGTGCTCAGTGCAAGGAGGCATGCGAGGCAAATGCCATAAATTATGATATGCAGCCAAAAATTGTGGAGGAAAAAGTTGGAGCGATTATAGTTGCAACTGGCTATGATCTGTATGATAAAAACAAGCTTGTTGAATATGGATATGGAGAAGATGATGACATAATAACTAGCCTAGAATTTGAAAGAATGCTATCAGCAAGCGGTCCTACAGGAGGAGAAATAATAAAGCCCTCTACAGGCAAAGTTCCAAAAAAGGTTGTTTTTATTCAATGTGCAGGCTCAAGGGATAAGCAGCATATGCCATACTGCAGCAGTATATGCTGCATGTATACAGCAAAACATGCTTTACTTTACAAACATCACGTCCCAGATGGGGAAGCATATATTTTCTATATAGATATAAGGGCTACCGGCAAAAACTATGAGGAATTTATTGCTCGCGTCATGGAAGAAGAGCGAATAAATTATATCAGGGGCAAGGTTGCAAAGATATACAGAGAGGGAGATAAAATAGTTGTATGGGGTGTTGATACACTAACTGGCAAAAAAGTTGAGATTAAAGCTGATTTAGTCGTTCTGGCAATGGCAATTGTCGGCAGGAAGGAAACGAAGGAAATAGCGAAGTTGTTAAAGGTTGCTGTAGATGATGGAAACTTTTTGAAGGAATCTCATCCAAAATTGAAACCAGTTGAAGCATTATCCAGAGGAATATACTTTGCAGGCTGTGCCCAATCGCCAAAAGATATTCCTGCTGCTGTCGCCCAGGCATCTGCTGCCGCTTCCAAAGTGCTGGCTATATTTTCAAAGGATAAACTTGAGAAGGATCCACTTGTTGCTGTTGTTGACGAAGATCGCTGCTCAGGATGCGGAGTTTGCGTTAGCATATGCCCATATGGAGCGATGCAACGCCAGCCAAATGGAAAGGCTAAATGTATAGAGGCATTATGTGAGGGATGTGGAACATGTGCAGCTGCTTGTCCAAGCAATAATATTGAAATGCGCAACTATAAAGATGAGCAGATAGAAAAAATGATAGAGGTGATAGTGTGAGTTTTGAGCCAAAAATTGTAGCATTTTTGTGCAACTGGTGTGCCTATGCTGGAGCAGATATGGCAGGTACATCCCGCCTGAAATATCCAGCAAATGTTGTGCCAATAAAAGTAATGTGTTCTGGCAGGGTTGACCCGGAGTTCATCATAGATGCTTTTGAGAAAGGAGCAGACGGTGTATTTATAGGAGGATGTCACCCTGGAGACTGCCACTACGTCAACGGCAACTACAGAACAAGAAGGAGAGTAAAGATGATGAAAAAATTGCTCGAAGAAATGGGAATAAATCCTAAGAGGCTGCGCTTGGAATGGGTATCTGCCACAGAAGGACAGAAATTTGCAAGAGTTATAGAGGAATTTGTAAATGAAATAAAGGAACTTGGTCCATCTCCATGGAGGAAATAAAATGAAGAAGAAAATAGCAATGTATTGGGGGGCCGGATGCGGAGGATGCGATGTTTCATTGCTGGGCATACATGAAAAGCTCCTAGATTTGCTTGACGACATAGAAATAGTATTCTGGCCATGCGCCACAGATTTTAAATATGAAGATTTGGAAAAAATGCCAGACAAAAGCATAGATGTTGCATTTTACAACGGGGCAATAAGAACAGAAGAAAATGAGGAAATTGCTAAATTACTGAGAAAAAAAGCAAAGGTGCTTGTTGCATACGGCTCATGTGCATCGGAAGGATGCGTTATTGGATTGGCAAATTTGTATGATAAAAAGCAAATTTTCAATGTCGTTTATTTACAGAATGAAACCACAAAAAATGAGGATAAAGTGTTGCCAAAGGAGCATGCAAATGATTTGGGGTTGCCAAAGTTCCTGCCTCATTTAAAGACACTGGAAGATGTTGTTAAAGTACATGCTTATATACCGGGATGCCCTCCTATGAAGCCTGTGCTTGAAGAAGCTTTGGAAGCGTTGCTGCAAGGAAAAACAAAGTTTGGCAAAGAAGTGGCTTTATGCGATGAATGTCCTCGCAAGGATTCAAAGCCGGAGAAGATAGAAATCGAACGCTTCTACAGATGGCATGAAAAAGAAGATAATGGTGATTGTTTTCTGGCACAGGGCATAATATGCATGGGTCCCGCTACAAGAGCTGGATGTGGCGGTGAATGCATTTCTGCTAACATTCCTTGCACTGGCTGCATGGGCCCGCCACCAAAAGTTAAAGATCAGGGAGCTGCCATGTTATCTGCCATCGCTTCTTTACTTGGAGATATGGATGAGGAAAAAGAGGAGGAAATTATGGATAGCATTCGTGATATGATTGGCACTTTCTATAAATATAGGGCTGCAAAACTTCTGCCAGAAGGGAGGTTGAAAGATGAAAGTTAGTATTGATCCCATTACAAGGCTTGAGGGACATGGAAAAATAGAGATTTTTTTGGATAAAGATGGCAATGTTGAAAAGGCATACATGCAAGTGCCCGAGCTGCGCGGCTTCGAAATGTTCTGTCGGGGAAGAAAAGCAGAGGATATGCCAATTATCACAGCAAGGATATGTGGAGTGTGCCCAGAAGCACATCATATGGCAGCAGCAAAAGCATTAGATGCTGCATTCAATGTTGAGCCTCCTGAAACAGCTAAAAAACTCAGAGAATTGCTTTATAATGCATATATGTTCTATGACCATTGCCTTCATTTATATTATTTAGGAGGCATAGATGTATTGCTTGGAGACGTGAGTAAGGAGGAGAGAAATGTCATAGGCTTAATCAAAAAATTTGGCGTTGAGATTGGAAAAGAAGTTATCAAGCATCGTCGCTATGCCATGGAAATTGTTAAAATGCTTGGTGGAAGAGAAATTCATCCTGTTTCAGCCATACCTGGAGGAGTAAGCAAAGGGATAAATGAGGAGGAAAGGAAAGAAATATTGGAAAGGGCAAAATCATGCATTGAATTTGCCAAAAAAAGCATGGAAATTTTTAAGGAAGTATTCAACAGCAAAAGATGGAATGAATTACTTGGCTTAGATTCGCTTCAGACATATTACATGGGGCTTGTTGATAAAAATAATCATGTGAATTATTATGATGGCGATATACGCATTGTATCTCCTGATGGCAAGGAAGTGGCAAAGATAAAGCCGAAGGATATTTTAAATCACATAGAGGAGCATGTTGAGGAGTGGAGTTATGTTAAGTTTCCTTATTTGAAGCAAATTGGATGGAAGGGACTTATTGACGGCAAAGACAGCGGCATTTATAGAGTAGGACCATTAGCAAGGCTAAATGTAGCGGATGGAATGAACACCAGCCAGGCAATGAAGGAATTTGAGGAATTCAGGAAAGATGGCGTGGTTCATGAAACCTTTGGCTATTATCAAGCCCGCCTCATAGAAATGTTAAATGCTGCAGAGAGAATGTATGATTTGGCTAATGATAATGCAATAACAGGCAGCGATATACGTAATATGCCAAACGAGCCAGGAGAAGGAATAGGAGTTGTTGAGGCAGCAAGAGGTGTGCTCATACATCATTACAAGCTTGATGATAATGGACTTGTAAAGGAGGCAAATATGATTGTTGCAACCACAAATAATAATGCTGCAATAAATATGAGTGTCGCCAATGCTGCGAGAAAAGTAATTAAAAATGGCAAAGTGAATGATATTTTGCTAAATAAAGTTGAATCAGCATTTCGTTGCTATGATCCATGTTTGGCGTGCGCCTCTCATTCTCTTGGTGATACACCCATAGTAGCTGACATATACTGGAGAGGAAAGTTGTATAAAAGGCTGAAGAAAAATGTATAGTGTTGTTGTTGGCGTTGGTAACCCATTGCTGGGGGACGATGCCATTGGCTTAGAAGTAGCTAAGCAGTTGGATGGCAAAATAAATGCAGATGTTAAACTTGCAATAGCTGGTGGACTGGAACTGGCTGAGATGATTGCTGATTATGAACTTGCGGTGATAGTGGATGCAATTGAAAACATGGAAGGTGTGAAGGAGATCGATGTTGATGAATATGAAGAGAGTGTTGCCAATCACGATATTTCATTTCCCTCTGCATATCGCATCCTTTCCCGTTACATAAGAATGCCAAAGGTTAGAGTTATTGGAGTAGGAGTAAAAAATCTGGAAATTAAGGAGGGACTATCGGAGGAGGTAAAAAAGCTTATGCCTCTCGCAATTGAAAAAATTAAGGAAATTCTGGAGGAGGAAAATGAACTGGCTATTATCTAAAGTTGAGGAATTATCTGGCGAAAATCTGTATGCATGTTATCAGTGTGGCAAATGTTCAGCAGGTTGTCCAATGGTAAATGAGATGGATTTATTGCCAAATCAGGTTATACTGCTTGTAATAAGAGGGGATGAAAGCGTTGTTGATACAAAAACACCATGGGTCTGTGCTCAGTGCTATCAATGTGGTGTGAGATGCCCCAAGAATGTTGATATTACAAAAATTATGGAAGCATTGCGCCTCATAAAATTAAGGCAGAATATTGATCATATCAAACTGGAGAAGGTTAAGAAGAATTTACCGCAGATTGCTCTGGTAAGTGCAACCCGTAAATATACTGGGTGATAAAATGGAGATAGCATACTATCCTGGCTGTACGTTAAAAACGAATGCAAAGGAATTTGAAGAAACTGCCATAAAGGTATTTGAAAAGCTGGGGGTAAGGTTGAAAGAAATAAACAAATGGTATTGTTGCGGCACAGTCTATAGCTTGGCTACAGATAACTTGATGTACAGGCTTGCGGCAATTAGAAATTTAATTAGGGCAAAAGAAGAGGGCTATGATAAGCTCGTTACATTATGCTCAATATGTTACAATACATTAAAACAGACAAATTTGATGGCTAAGGAAGATGAGGATGCAATGTATAAGATAAATTCATTCATGGATGAGGAGCCGGACTATGACGGAAGTGTTGAGGTTCTTCATCCATTGCAAATTTTGAATGAGATGATGGATGAAGTGAAGGCTAAGGTTAAAAAGCCCCTCGATAAAAAATATGCTGCCTATTATGGGTGCTTGCTTTTAAGACCAAAAGAAGTGGCTATAGACGAGTATGAGAATCCGAGTGTGATGGAAAGGCTTATAGAAGCTTTGGGTGGAAGTGCTGTCGATTTTCCTTTAAAGAATGAGTGCTGCGGCTCTTATAATGTGGCATGTAATAAAGAAGCTGTTATAGATGCAAATTATCGCATAATAACAAATGCAAGGAAGAACGGAGCAGAAGCCATAGTGACAAGTTGCCCTCTTTGCCATTTTAATTTAAAGGAAATACAGAAGGAAGTTAAGAAAGCATATCCTGATTTTGTTGGTTTACCAGTCTATTACTTTACTGAAATAATGGCTATGGCCTTTGGGGTGAAAAAATGAAAAAGGAGAAAATGAAAATGGTTAGGATATATATCATGGGCAAGGAATATAGGGTTCCAGAAGGCTTAACAATAATGAAGGCAATGGAATATGCTGGCTATCGTTATATTCGTGGCTCAGGCTGCAGAGCAGGCTTTTGCGGAGCATGTGCAACAGTGTACAGAAAAGAAGGAGAATATAAGCTGCATGCTGATTTAGCATGCCAGACTACAGTAGAAGATGGAATGTATCTTGTTCAACTTCCTTTTACTCCAGCAAATAAAGCAATATATGATCTGGAAAAGATAAGAGTTGATGACAAAACGCTGGTTAATTTTTACCCCGAAATAGCAAGATGTGTCTCATGCAATACATGTACAAAAGCTTGCCCGCAGGAATTGGATGTAATGGATTATATCCAGGCATCATTGCGAGGAGATGTTGCTAAGGCGGCAGAACTTTCATTTGACTGCATACAGTGTGGCTTATGTGCCATGCGCTGCCCGGCGGAGATAGCTCATTATCATGTTGCTCAGCTTGCAAGGAGATTGTATGGCAAGTATATTGCGCCTAGGGCAAAGCATCTAGAGAAAAGAGTAAAAGAGATTGAAGAAGGAAAGTTTGATAAGGACATGAAGAAAATGATGAAAATGAGTATTGAAGAACTGAGGAAATTGTATAACGCCCGTGATATAGAGCCAGAGGAGGAGGTTTAAATGTATCCAAAGGAATTTGAAAAATCAATAAAGAAGGTGGAGGCAACAAGAGAAGAGAGGCTTAAAAAGCTACCAGAAAGAATGAAGGAAAAGGATGCATTGCTCAAAAAATGGCATCCTGATTATAAACCTGAGGCAAAGAGA
>JAJRYN010000136.1 GCA_024275755.1 archaeon
ATTTCACAATCTCAATAGCATCTATCTCTATTCCATACATATACATCTGAAACGAGCCGGAATCTGTCATGATGGGTTTATTAAAATTTAGCAGAGCATGAAGCCCATCCTTCAATGCTTTTTTTCTCAATTCCTCATCATTATATATGATGTATGAGTTCGTTATGATTGCCTCAGCCCCCATTTGCATCATTTCATTTGGATGGATTGGTATAAAATGAGGATTTATAACAGGCAAAATGGTGGGTGTATTTATCACACCATGTTTGGTTTTCAAAATCCCGATTCTTGCAAGTCCATCTCTTGCCTTTATTTCAAACATTAAAGAAATAAGATGGAGGCATTCTAATATTTTGCTAAAAATTGGGTTTTAAAATTATTAATGAAAAGATGAAAGATATCGTCGCAGTGTTTCATGTTCATTTACTGCATTTTTAGATATTCTTTTATCTCTTTTGCTACCTCTTCTGGTTTCTTTTCCAGTATGACCTCCGAATGCAATCTTTCGAAAAACATTGCATCATTGCGATAGTACTTTGCAATATTCTGCCTTGTTATGCATCTAAAATGCAGAGGAAACTCATTATTTATGCTGGCATATATGCACACATTAAAGCTGTTTCTTCCAATGCTTCCATAATACGATATTATTGCTTCCAGTGCCTGTGCTATTTCATCTATGCTGCTAAATAATTCGCCACTCACAACACCAACAATTTCATTGAATCCAAATGGAACAAAAGGAGTGAAAAGCGAAATGCTTCCTATTTTGCCAATAAATCTCTCGCTTTTCATCTCTTCTTTTATGTATTCTCTAAATTGCTCTCTTTTTTCTGCAACCTTTTCCATATATGTGGTGGGATGTTCATCAGCCACAACCTGCGTATGGGGATGCAGTATACTCGCGCCAGCAGGCATCAAATAATTCCAGTTTATTGAGGCATATTTTATGTTATCAAGTTCCATAACTTTTTTGATATATTCGATGCACAGCTCCAGATTTTTTTCTATAATTTCTGCTTTAAATTCCTCTGGCTTTATGTAATGCTTTTTGAAGGCGCATACACTGCTGTATCTGGCATATGGATTTATATTTGGAAAAAGAAAGGCATATCCATTTTCAAACATTTCTCTACCAAATTCATTGCCAAACTTTGCCAGTTTTTCCGGCATGCAGAAAATGCAGGGTTTTTCGATAATCTCATCAAAATTTTCTTTTGCTGTTAATTCGAGTCCAACCCTTCCTATTATCCTGCATCTTCTCTGCCAGAAAACATCCTTTCTTACTTCTATTTCCTTTTCTTTGCCTTCTACCAATGCTTTCTCAACCCATTTCTGAAACATATTGTGGATATACTGGCAGTTTAAAAATGCTTATCTTTTAATGCCTCCAGTATTTTTTCTACTACTTCTTCTGGAGGCATATTTGTTGTATCTATTACCAGATCATAAATTGATTTATCATTGATGTCTATTCCATAAAACTTTTTGTATCTTCTTTTTTCACTCTCTATTCTTTTCTTCGTTTCAGCTTTCTTTTCAAAAAAGTCTCCACCTTCTCTTTCAATAACTCTTCTTATTCTTTCCCTCTCATCGCAATCAAGCCATACTTTGAAGGCAGGTATTTTTTTGAGATGGGCAATCCATCCGGAGAGACGACCCTCCATTATAACATTTCCTTTTTTCATCATTTCTTCCTGTTTTTTATCAAGCTCGATATCTATTTCAGGGTGTTCTTCACAATACCTTTCAAAAAATTCTAAGCTCATTTTATTCTTTTCTGCCATTTCTCTAAAAATCATACCTACATTAATATATTTTAAATTTGTTCTTTCTGCGAGCATTTTTGCTACTGTCGTTGTTCCACTGCCTGGCAGTCCGCTTATAGTGATGGTTTTCTTTTCCATTTTAATCTGAGGATTGACTGAATAACCTGAGTTAATGGAATGGAAAGGAGCATATATAGGAGAATCCAGTTGGGGAAGAGAACTGGATTATCAAAAAAACTGACATGAATATGCCATGGCGTATCGAAATAATAGTGAGGAGTAGCCATTAAAAAGTCCCATATCCATGTGAAGATAGGAACAAAAATCAGCAGAGTTATAGGCATCAATCTCATCTGTTTTGATGAAACCTCGCTCTGCATTTTCATTATATCCACTTGCATCTTCTGCATTTTTTTAATCATGTATTTATTCTGGCTTTTCATTGCCTCCCTGTATTTTTTCTGAAAATGAGAAACCATATGCTGCATTTTTGCCATTTCTAACCAGTCAACTGTAACATGCCTTATTATGGCAGATATTGTTATAACTATTGAACCTGCTAAAAATATGGTTAAAACAGGATATTTATAATTGAATCCAAAAATTGGGAAAAATATTGCGCCAACCGCCTCGCCCAAAGCAGTTCTTATACGGGGGTCAAATATGATTAACATAGATATCATTAAGAGTAGAAAGAAGCCCATTGACGATTGCTGTTTAGCCATTTATATCCTCCCCTATATGTATCACTATTTTATATACATTTGGGAATATTTAACCATAATTTATACTTGATTTAAATAATTATCTGTGCCAGAGAAATTTTACAAGCTCCAATTATTTCAAATAGTGTGCGAAAACTTTATATATTATAAGGGCTTTATTGCCACAAAGTTTAAAAATTTTGGGGATGAAAATGGCGAAGAAAAGAGCTGAAGTTGAGGAAATTGAGAAATGTCCTGAGTGCGGATCTACGCACATCGTTCAGGACTATGAAAGAGGAGAGTTAGTTTGTGAAGAATGCGGTCTAGTAATAGATGATGCATACATTGATCAGGGGCCAGAGTGGAGAGCATTTGATCCAGAGCAGAGAGAAAAGAGAGCCAGAACTGGAGCTCCACTGGATTATACAGCAGCAGATAAAGGACTTAGCACGGTAATAGGGTGGAAGAACAAAGACAGCTATGGTAAGTCAATACCAACAAGGAATAGGGCGCAATTGTACAGGCTGAGAAAATGGCAGCGCAGAATCAGAGTAGGAGGAGCATCAGAAAGAAATCTCGCATCAGCTCTATCAGAATTGGACAGAATTTCCTCAAACATGGGCCTGCCAAGAAATGTTAGGGAAGCTGCAGCAATGGTTTACAGAAGAGCTGTAGAGAAGAATCTAATCAGAGGAAGAAGTATTGAAGGTGTGACGGCCGCAGCAGTATATGCAGCATGGCGCCAGTGCGGCGTACCACGAACCCGTGATGAAGTTGCAATGTCTGCAAAGGTGGACAGAAAAGAAATAGGAAGAACATACCGCTTCCTAGCAAGAGAGCTTACCCTCAAATTAATGCCCACATCACCACAAGATTATGTGGAGCGCTTCTGCAGCGAACTTGGGCTGAGCGAGGACACAAAAACAAAGGCCTTGGAAATATTGAGGCAGGCTGAAGAAAAGGAGCTTACATCTGGAAGAGGGCCGACAGGTGTGGCAGCTGCGGCAATTTACATTGCGTCAATACTTTGTGGAGAGAGAAGAACACAGCGCGAAGTTGCGGATGTTGCAGGAGTTACAGAAGTTACAATAAGAAATAGGTATAAGGAACTTGCAGAAGAACTTGATTTGGATGTTGTGCTGTAATGACAAGATGGTATTCTGAAAAGAAAAAGGACTATTATTATAAGGAAGCAAAGAAACACGGTTATAGGGCCAGATCTGCATTTAAACTTCTCCAGATTCAGCAGAGATATAGAGTGTTGAGAAGAGGAGGCGTAGTCATTGATTTGGGGGCCTCTCCAGGAGGATGGAGCCAGATTGCGGCGAAATATGCAAGCATTGTTATAGCGGTTGATTTGCAACCAATGCAACCACTTGACAGAGTCATTTTTGTAAAGGGAGACATTACAAAAGATGAAACCATAGAAAAAATACGGCAGCATATCAGCGAGGCAGATGTAGTCATAAGTGATGCCTCTCCAAACATCTCCGGCAAGTATACTATGGACCAGGCAAGAAGCGTATGGCTCTGTCAGAACGCCCTAAAAATTGCAAAGGAATTTTTGAAAGAAGGTGGTAACTTTGTATGCAAGATTTTTGAAGGAGAAGACTATCCACAATTTTTGCAAGAGGTAAAAAAACATTTCAGAATGGTTAAAGCGCATGCTCCAAAAGCAAGCAGAAAGCAAAGCTCAGAAATTTATATAGTTGCCAAAGGATTCAAAAAAACATGGTGAAATGTGAGTTTTGCCTGAATTTCGATGGAATAAAATGCATAGAGCCGAGAGGAGTAAAATATGGGACACCAATAGAAGATTCCTTTGAGGAAATAAATTGCCCTTGTTATCTCGAGAAGGGTATCGCAGGCTTAATGGGTATGGGTTATTTCAGATAATAACGGCGTAAAAATAAAAAAGTGGAAGAGGAGAATGTTTATCCACTTGTATAGATAACACCGATTGGATATGCTTTGTATGTGTTGCCATTATATTCAATTGTCTCAATAATATTATTCCAATCAACGTTTTCAATGGCTTTTCCAAGTGTATATGAATGAAGTAAATCATCATTCTGTTTCTGGCCATAGCCCGCTATCAATGATGTTGTGATGTAATCGCCAGCTCCAATATCTCCATTGATGTTAGTCACCCATATTCTTCCTTCTCCAAGTGCATTGACAATTGCAAATCTATCATTCTCATCACATTCATTGATATACCAATGATTGCTATCAAGAGAAAACTCTGCAATGATTACTCCAAGCACCTTTTTATCGTTGGGTATACCGGATAATGTTACAGTTGGCAGCGTTGAAGAAAAAGATATTTCTCCATTATATGTTCTAATCTGGGTTTCTCCTGTAACAGAGACAATCATTCCGGGTTTAATATTTTCCGGGAAATCGTCAGAAAGTTTCACTTCATGAGCCCCGGTAAAAGGCCCATAATTTGGGCCAGGGCCACCAGCATAAAAATCCCACATTTGTCCACTGCCATACACGCCAATATAGTTGGTACTAGATCCCCATACTCCACTGGCATCTTCGCTATGCCCATGAATGGCAAGACCGTCTGCAGCAACATCTAACCTATAAGATGGACTTGTTGTTCCAATGCCAACCTTTCCATTTTCAACTAAGAGATCACCAGTCTCTACTGTAATATCAAAAAATGATGAAATTGATTCTGCAGAAAGCAATCCAGTCCAATCAATCGAAACACTACCGACTGTACCTCCATCTCTGATATGAGTCAGAGATGTCGATGAATCTGTACTTGAAATATGAAGGTAATCATTACTGTCTGAAGGATTGGTTACTCTTATGTCTCCAGAAACATCCAGCTTGCTGCTTGGTGAGATGATTCCGATGCCAACATTTCCAGAGTGATATATATCGCCTGTTAGCCCGCTTCCACTGGCCCATTCCCAGTCATCGTCCCCTCCGCCACCAGTCGCAGCGGTTGTTTGTATTGTTCCATCTGGAAATTTAAAGCCGCCTAATGTTGAATGAATAACTCCATTTACTTCTAGCTTGCTATTCGGTGATATAGTTCCGATGCCAATATTTCCAGTTGGAATGGCGAACATGTGAGGACGATTATCCCAGTAATTCCAGTCTAAATTTAGAAATATCCATGGAAACTGTGTCGTAAATGGAAAGACATTATTCCTGGATTCTCTCCCATTTTGTCGAAACTTATTTTCTGTATCGATAACACCTGCATTTCCTGTTGCTGGTAGAACGGCTGCAACAGCAGTAGCTACTAATAATGCACAAACCATAATACCCCCTAATTTCTTTTTCATTTTTACCTCCTCTATACCCTGCGAGGTAGGTTTTTAAATTTCGCCTCGCCCGTTAACTATCCACTAAAAGATAGCTTGGATGTGCCTCCCATCTTTCATATAAAATCATGCTTAATAAAATTTTGTATGAGCGAAATAAGTCCTGCTAAATCTTTTATAAACACAGACAATATAGTTTTGGGGATAAGATGAAAAAGATACTGACACTGGTATTGAGTTGTATATTATTAACAGGAGGGCTTACCTCAGTTGCCATAGGGGGAAAAGAAATATCTAAGGGCATCACCGTACATTTTGCATCACCAAAGTTTATCGAAAGCGAGGGCAAGTACGTGAGAGTTGTTCTTGATAGTGGCGAGGAAGAGCTGTATATAATGAGCCCTGGCAAACCTATGCTTCCGCGAGTGCTGAAAGTTATTGAGTTGCCTTTTGGAGCCAGAAATGTTAAGGTGGAAGTGGTGCCAAAAGAAATTCATGAAATGACCATTTCAAAAGAAATACAGCCTGCACCGGCCCCCATGCCTCTTACGCCAGCTGGCAAGCCGATGAAAGGATATACTCCTCCTCCAAAGAAGGATAAGGCAGTGTATAACAGTTATGAACTATTTCCTCATTCTTGGTATAGTTATCGCGTTGGTTGCGGGTTGAATGGCAGGGGTGAGCATGTAACTTTCGTAACGGTCAACATATATCCAGTAAGATATGTTCCCGCTGCAGGAAAAATTTATGTTGCTGGCGGCGCAGACGTAACAATCACTTATGATGCACCAAAGAGAAATATAATTCCGCAGAAGAGCGAGTACGATTTGGTTATTATTGCTCCCTCTGAATTTGCAGCAGAACTTCAAAGATTGGTGGACCATAAGAACAGCCATGGTGTGAAAACTTTCCTTAAAACAACAGAGGAAATTTATGCAGAATATTCCGGCAGGGATAAGCCCGAGAAGATAAAATACTTCATTAAAGATGCAATTGAGGAATGGGGAATAAAGTATGTCCTGCTTGTCGGTGGGTTAAAATCATTAATATATGCAAAACCGCGTGACAACGCAAATAGTGGAGAGACAGGATGGCATGTACCAGTAAGATATTCAAATCTAATTTCTGGTGAGCCAGGATATCCTTGTGATCTCTATTACGCTGATATTTACAAAGAAGGAGGAGAATTTGATGATTGGGACAGCAATGGAAATGGCATATTTGCAGAGTGGACAAATGTGGATGGCATGCCAGAAGATATCTTGGATTTGTATCCCGATGTTGCTGTAGGCAGGCTTGCATGCAGAAATATACAGGAAGTTAAAGATGTAGTGGATAAAATCATAAAATATGAGAATACAGCTTATGGAACTGACTGGTTTAACAGAATACTTGTTGTTTCTGGCGATGGATTTTTAGACCAGCAGGACTTGGATATCCAATGGGATACTAATGGACTTCCAGATGGAGAATATACAATATATGCTCAGAGCATAAATGACGAAGGCGAAGAGGGACCAATAG
>JAJRYN010000137.1 GCA_024275755.1 archaeon
AAAGAGGATATGAAATAAGCAAGGACAACATAATGGCAATAGCTGTGGTTTTTAATGCAAATGGCAATACAGAATATTCAGACCCTCCAGAAAATAACCATCCATTTACTGCCTATTATGTTGATGCCTGCGTTGCTGCAAAGCCCTCGCCAGATGAGCCGCCTTCCTTGCAATTTATTAAAAAACCAGAAAATGTCACTGGCTACAGAAATGTCAGTTTTGAATGGGTCGGCAGCGACGATCATGGAAATGTACTATTTTCCTATAAACTGATGAATCATGATAGAGACTGGAGTGAATGGAGCAATGTAACGCATGCAGAATATACAAATTTACCAGATGGAGAGTATGAATTTTTGCTGAGAGGAAAGGATAATATCGGACAAACCAGCCAGATAAGCTGGAAGTTTGTTGTTGACACTTCTCCTCCGAGAGTTATAGAGCATTATCCAAAAGCAAATGCAAAAAATGTGCCAGTATATGTTACAATAAGAATAAAATTTTCGCATGAAATGAATAAAAAGTCTGTAGAAAATGGCCTGGAAATAGAACCACATGTTGATTACACAGTTCAGTGGAAAAACGCAAATGAAATTCTAATATACCCTCAGACGCTGGATTACGAAACAAAATATACTGTTATAATCAGAAATGCTTACAGGAAAAGTGGACAAATGCTGCAATATTATGAATTTTCTTTTGAAACATCTGCTATGGATGTTACTCCACCACATATTCTGTATGTGAAGCCATTAAATGCTGAACTAATAGGCAATATAGAAATAAAATTTTCAGAGCCAATGGATACACTGCTGCATAGAGCTATAGAAATAGAGCCCTGGGTTCCATTTACTTATGAATGGAAGGAAAATGATACTATGTTGGAAATAAAATTTTCACACTATAACATAGGAACCTATAACATCACAATTACCACCTATATCACTGATAAATACGGCAACAACATGGAGAAAAATTTCACTTTTTATGTTTATATAACTCCTCCGAAAATTATATACAGTAACATAGAAAATGGTGAAAGAAATGTTGCCCTTCATACTATGCTGGAAATAAAATTTTCACATGAAATGGATGAGCAATCAGTTGAAAAAAATCTGAATATATCTCCAGAGTGTACTCATAACATCTCATGGAATGGCAGCACTCTTCTGATTGAAATGCAGCTTGAATATGGAAAGACATATTATGTCAATATCTCAAAAAATGCTAGAGACATAAGGGGCATAAAAATGGAAAAGGATTTCTCCATACATTTTTCCACACTAAAAGAAATTGAAAGAAACGGAGGAAAAAAGGAGATGCCATCCTTCATGCTATTGATGGTTATAGTTGCCATTCTGCTGGTTGCAAGAAAGAAAAAACTAAAATAAGATTTTTTCCATCAAATATGCTGAAGAACCATCTGTATAAAAATCATTTATCTTTTTCTTTATAATGAAACCATTCTTTTCATAGAATTTTATTGCCTCCTTATTATCGGTTCTCACTTCCAGATACACTCTCCTTGTACCAGGAAAGCGAAATAAAAGCTCCCTTAGTAGTGTGGTCCCTATCTTTTGTCTCCTGTAATCTTTATCAACTGCAAGCATCAATATTCGCAACTCGTTCAAGGACGGCTGTACCGCAACTATAAAGCCCGCAATCTTACCATTTTTCTCTGCAACTAAAAAGCCATTTGGATTAATCTGCCACAGATACAGGAAAAAGTCTATGGTATATTCTTCCTGCAGGGATGTGGCAGCGATTCTCGCCACTTCATCCAAATCTTCATATTCAAATTTTCTAATTACCATCTGAATTCAAAGGCAAGGGCATTTGTGGGACAAATATCAATACATTTCCCGCATCTGATGCATTCTCCGCTTCTATTATCATAAGGCATATTTATCTGCATCGGGCACACAGCAGCACATTTGAAACATTTTATGCATTTCTCCTCATAGTATTTGAGCTGCAGCAGACTGATTTTATTAAACTGGGCCATCATCGCCCCCACAGGGCAAAGATGACGGCACCACCCTCTGGTCATCAAAAATATGAGTATGAAAAAGCCGACTACATTAATCATTTTTGGAATGAAAAATACAGTAAATGTATAGCCATTTGGTTCCATAGCCAGATAGGGCAGGGTTGCAGTTAATCCTCCTATGGGGCATATATCTGTATATGCAAGCTTTTCTGTTAAGTAGCAGACGGGAGGAATCGCCAGCAAAATAGCATATTTCAGAGGTCTCATTTTGCTATCAAGTTTGCTCTTTATTCTTCTGCCCTTTGTTAAATCTTGCAGAAAGCCTATCGGGCATGCCCATCCGCATGCTGCCCTTCCAAATATTATGCATGCAAAACCTATAAGACCTGCAAGATATACAAGCAGATACCAGCTTCTGTCAGCAAATGCATGTTCCAGCACACCAATAGGACATGCCATCAATGCATAGGGGCTTTCCCAGCAGTAAAAGTACGTATAAATTAAGCCAGTTGCTCCAAAAACAAATGCAGCATTGCTTATTAAAAGAAAACTCAGTTGAGAAGCAAGCCTTTTTTTCTGCAGCCCCCCTCTATATCTTTTTAAAGCAATAAATGCCCCTATAGCAAGTGGGATGCAAAGATATGCAAGAGGACAAGCCACGCAATTAAGATTGCAAATCATATTTTTCCTCCTTTGCCTTTTCCAGTATATTTATAAGCTCATTTATATCTGGCCTGCCGCCTTCCCCATTTGCTTCCCCAGAGAAGGCATACCAGTAAATGGTTCCATTTTTTTCAAAAAGTATTACTGTTGTTGGAGTGCCGGTATCTCCTTTTGGGGTATATATTCTTATTGCTTCTCCTTTTTCGTCATCATATGGCGCATTTATGGAAAATAGCTGTATGTAGCTGAAATTGGCTGTTATGCTGCCATTTTCTTCACTTCCCTTAACCAAACCAGCCTTTTTCATTGCTTCCCACTGCCTCTCGCATGGCTCACAACTTGGCCCCCAGAAAAAGAGCATAACAACTTTTTGCTTGCTGGCATTCACCACCCAATCTGGATGTGGGGGTATACCTTTATCATTATAGTGCTCTGGATATTCCACCCAGAAATCAGTAAATTTTACAGCTTTTGGTTCCATTGCAATACAGCCAAGACATCTGGCTATATTCAATGATTTTACACTATCATATGCAATATTTGCACCTGCCGCCAAGATAATCAATGCCACCATTAAATATATGGCCTTCCTCATCATATCCCTATCTGAAGGGGATTAACAATTTTTTTGAGTACTGCTATTGCAGATAGAGATGCTAGATAACTTGTTCTGGGATTTTTCGGATTTGGCAGATTTTCCACCTCCGCTCTCAATCTTCCAAATTTTCCATGCGCCAGTATTTTATGGCTATTGAATTTTATTACAGGATCAGCCACAACCTTCACCTTTGTTTTATCAAAGCCTATGCCTGCTAAAGATAAACAGGCAGCAACATTTATATTTCTCGGAAAAAGTTTGACTGCTTCCCTAGCATTTCCATCGAATAAGATTGTTCTCTTCTCAAAATGCTTTCCAAATGCCTCCGGTGATTTGGTTGTGACGAGAGTAACTTCATCTAGGCCGCCTATACTTGCAGCCTTTATGCCATCTAAGCCTGCTACTGCTCCTGATGGCAGGTAAATCTTACATCTATTTTTCTTTGCTTTTTCAACAAGTTTTTCTCTAAAATCGTCATCAAAAAGAGCACCTATAGACATTATTATCAAATCTTTTTTAGCCTCAATAACCTTTTCTGCATACTCATAAACCGCCTGCTGAGAAGCTGCCTCGAAAACTATATCAACTAAAGGCAGAAAGTTCTCCACCTTTTCAAATTTTGCTTTCTTCAGTTCCTTTGCCAGTTCTTTTGCCTTCTCTTCCACCACATCATACAAGTAAATTTCTTCAATTTCTTCCATTTCATCTGCAGCCTTTGCGATATCGCTTCCAATGGCGCCGCATCCAATGATGCCTATTTTCATGAAAATAATATTGAAGTTCTGTATAAATAAATAACCTTAAAGAAAATAACAGAACGCGTTTATTTTGCCATTTTTATGAAGTATTCGTGGATTCTTGTATCATCTGTAAGCTCTGGATGAAATGATAGCGCCAGAATATTATCCTGCTGACAAGCAACGACATAATCATCCAGTTTTGCCAGAACATCCACATTGCTGCTAACTTTTAATATGGCTGGAGCTCTTATGAATACCGCCTCAAACTCCCCTATACCCTTTATATCCAATCTTATCTGGAAACTTTCTCTCTGCCTTCCAAATGCATTTCTCTTTACCCATATATCCATTAATTCTAGCAGTTTTGTTTTTGTTTTTCTTACCTCCTCATCTCCATGCTTTGCCAGCAAAATACTTCCTGCACACGTTCCCATCACTGGTTTTCCTTCTCTGGCTGCTTTCTTTATTTCCTCAGCCACCGAGCTTTTGTGAATTAACTTGCTTATTGTTGTGCTCTCTCCGCCTGGCAGTATAATTGCATCACTTTCTGCCACTTCTTCCTTATCAATTGTTGCAAATGCCTTGCCTTCTATTCCGAGTTTTCTTAATGCTTTATTGGCTGCAACAACATGTTCTTCGACATCACCTTGAGCAGCTATAACAGCAATCTTCATAATCCTCTTGTCTGTAATTGCTCGGCAAGTTTCTCTATTTCCTGTCCCTTCATTGCCTCTCCGAGTCCTTTGGAAGCTTCAGCGACTATGGATGCATCTCTCCAGTTTTCCGTTGCTTCAACAATTGCCCTAGCATATTCTGGATGATTTGAAGATTTGAATATGCCCGAGCCAACAAAAACTCCATCTGCCCCCAGATACATCATAAAAGCAGCATCTGCAGGTGTTGCTATTCCGCCTGCGGCAAAATTTACAACTGGCAGTCTTCCCATTTTCTTTACTTCCTGTAACACTTCATATAAGCCCTTTACAATGTCTTCAAAAGTATATTCTTCGTAAATGAAATCGTCATCTTTTAATTTTATTCCTTCTTTGCTAACGCTTTCAGCCAGCCTTTTGTATGGCAGAGCATAAGATACTGCAACCTCATTTAGCTCTGTGTCATCCATCTTCTTAACCTTTTCTATTGCAAAATTCATGAGGTGCATATGCTTAACCGCTTCCACCACATTACCTGTACCAGCTTCTCCTTTTGTTCTTATCATCGCCGCTCCTTCCCATATACGGCGGCAGGCTTCGCCCAAGCTCCTTGCTCCACACACAAAAGGAACGATAAATTTTTTCTTATTGATATGGAAGAATATGTCAGCAGGCGTAAGCACCTCGCTCTCATCAACCATATCAACGCCTAATGCTTCTAGGGCTCTCGCTTCTATTATATGACCTATTCTGCATTTTGCCATTACTGGTATGGTTACAGCATCCATTATTTCCTCTATTTTCTTTGGGTCAGCCATTCTGGCAACGCCTCCACTTGCTCTAATATCAGCTGGCACTTTATGCAAAGCCATTACTGCAACAGCTCCTGCCTCCTCTGCTATTTTAGCCTGCTCCGCATTTGTGACGTCCATAATGACGCCGCCTTTTTGCATCTTTGCAAATCCTCTTTTTATCAGTTCTGTTCCAAAGCGCAGTTTTTCCAAATCCATGTTTTCCATATAAAAGGTGATATATAAATTCTTTTTCCGATGAATTCCTGTGAATTCAATAAATAAAAAGAGCACAAGTGGAATGACCAACAAAAACATTTGCTGAAATGAGGAAATGAAAAATTGTTGGATGCGTGTATAAAAGATGCATCATTTTGAGGTTAAATTGATTTGAGTATACACTTTTTCATTTTTCTCGGTAAAATTTAAATACAGAAGCAATTTGAATGGTTATGAAAATAAAAAACCTGGGAATTAAAACAATTGAGGCAAGAAGATTTATTAAGGATTTTTCCCGCCCAATGAATATAAGAATTGACCACAATAGCAGTGTAACTTCGTTTTCATATAAAGGAGATAATGAAGCTCATGTGGAGTTTGAATATGTCGCAAGTTATGGAGCTGTAGGAATAATAAAATTTGAGGGAGAATTTATTTTTGAAAGCGAAAAAGCAAAGGAAGTGGCGGAAAGATGGCAGAACAAAAAGAATATGCCAAATGAAGTGGCATCACAGATACATACTGCAATCATGCATTACTGTGTGCCAGAAGCAGTTATAATTGCAAGAGAACTAAAGCTTCCTCCACCAATTCCACTGCCCCAAATAAAATTTGATAAAGGAGGAATAAAGGGTTCAAACAAATTTGGACCTGAAGTTGCATAAAATATTTTAAACACCCTTCTATTTCTCCTTAAAATGGACGCTAAAAACTACCCAAAAATGGAAGAAGAGATTTTAAAATACTGGGAAGACAACGATATATTTGAGAAAAGCCTAAAGAAAAGAGAAGGAGAGAAGAAATTTGTTTTTCTTGAAGGGCCACCAACAGCAAATGGTCTGCCCCATCCAGGACATGTTTTAACTAGAACAATGAAGGATGTTGTGCTACGCTACAAAACAATGAAAGGATACTATGTGGCAAGGAGAGCTGGATGGGATACCCATGGATTGCCAGTTGAAATAGAAGTGGAAAAACTGCTTGGATTAAAAAATAAGCAGGAAATAGAAAAATACGGAATTGAAAGATTTAATGAGGAATGCAAAAAGAATGTGTTTAAATATGAAGAAGCATGGAAAGAGATGACGAGGCGAGTGGGCTTCTGGATTGATATGGAAAATCCCTACATCACCTTAGACAATAAATATATAGAATCGGTATGGTGGTCCCTAAAAGAAGCATGGAAAAAAGGGCTGCTTTTCCGTGGTTATAAAGTCACGCCTTATTGCCCGAGATGTGGAACAACTCTTTCTTCTCATGAAGTCGCGCAGGGTTATAAAGAGGTAGAGGATCCTTCCATTTTTGTTAAATTTAAAATTAAGGGAAAAGATGAATATTTTCTCGCCTGGACAACAACACCCTGGACTCTAATTTCGAATGTTGCTCTTGCCGTTCATCCTGAAGAATGGTACGCAAAAATAGAATATATGGGAGAAAAAATAATAATGGCAGAAGAAAGGGCGGCAGTATTGCTTAAAGGTAAAGAATATGAAATAATTGATAGATGGCAGGGTAAAGAGCTAGAAGGCATAGAATATGAGCCTCTTTACAAATTTACTGAGCCAGATAAAAAATGCTGGTTTGTTATACTGGCGGATTTTGTTACAATGGATGAGGGAACGGGCATAGTTCATATTGCTCCAGCTTTTGGCGAAGAAGACTATGAGGCCGGCAAAAAATACGATTTGCCTGTTGTGCAGCTGGTTGATATGGAAGGAAAATTTAAGGAAGAAGTTAAACCATGGGCAGGTAAATTTGTTAAAGATGCCGATGAAGAAATAATTGAAGATTTGAAGAAGAGAGGATTGTTGGTAAGTAGACAGATATACAGACATCAGTATCCATTCTGCTGGAGATGCGACTCCCCTTTACTTTATTATGCCATCGAATCATGGTTTATTGGCATGTCAAAGCTTCGCAGTCAGCTTGTTGAAAATAACGAAAAAATAAACTGGTATCCAGAATATATCAAATATGGCAGATTTGGAGAATTTATTAGGGAAGCAAGAGATTGGGCTTTATCCAGAAAAAGATACTGGGGAACGCCTTTGCCAGTATGGGTATGCCAGAACTGTAAAAAAGAGATATGCATAGGCAGCATAGAAGAACTTAAGGAAAAGGCAATAAATCTTCCAGATAAGCTGGATCTGCATCGCCCATATGTTGATAAAATTTTGCTTCGCTGCCCTGAATGTGATGGAGAGATGAACAGGGTGGAGGAGGTAATAGATGCATGGTATGACTCGGGTTCGGCCTTTTTTGCGCAATGGCATTATCCATTTGAAAATGAGGAAAAATTCTGGCAGAATTTTCCGGCTGATTTCATATGCGAAGCTATAGATCAGACAAGAGGATGGTTTTATTCCTTGCTTGCTGTCTCAACCCTGATATTCAATGAGCCCTCCTATAAAAATGTGCTCACGCTTGGCTTAATTCTTGATGAGAAAGGGCAGAAGATGTCAAAGAAAGCCCGCAACTATGTTGAACCAAATGAAATTTTTGAAAAATATGGTGCAGATGCCCTGAGATGGTATTTAATTTCTGCCTCCCCGCCATGGCAGCCAAAAAGATTTTATGAGAAGGCTGTGAAAGAAGTACTCAGCAAATTTTTACTCACCTTATGGAATGTATTTTCATTCTACAAAACATACGCTACCCTAGACAAATTTGACTATGAGAAGGATTGCATTGAAGTGCAAAAGAGAGAAATAATAGACAAATGGATTTTATCAAAACTGCATAATCTAATCAAAGAGGTGGACGAAAGAATGAATAATTTTGAAGTTCATAAAGCGGCCAGAAGCATTGAAGAGTTTGTGATAGAAGATTTAAGTAACTGGTATATCAGGAATTCCCGCAAACGTTTCTGGACTGAGGAAAAAAGTAT
The DNA here is from genome assembly GCA_024275755.1 of archaeon. Lineage (GTDB taxonomy): Archaea > Thermoplasmatota > E2 > UBA202 > JdFR-43 > JdFR-43. The sequence goes on from JAJRYN010000137.1 coordinate 8,542, forward strand.
GGACAAAATGGCTGGGTATTCAACACTTTATGAAGTTTTAACAACATTATGCAAATTGGCTGCTCCTTTCGTACCATTTATTTCTGAAAAAATTTATCTGGAGATGGAAAGGAACGAAAGCGTGCATCTGTGTGATTACCCTGAATACAACGAAGAAATGATAGATAATGATCTTGAGAAAAAGATGGAAGTTGTGAGAAAAATTGTTGAAGAGGCAAGAGCTTTAAGAGCTAAAAATGGTATAAAACTGCGCTATCCCTTGCAGGAAATAATAATTGTGACGAATGAAAATATTGCGGAAATGGCTGAACTCGTAAGAGAAGAAATAAATGTGAAGGATGTTGTCTTTGTCAGCAATGACGAACCATTTATGGAAAAGGTAGCAAAGCCAAATTATTCAAAACTTGGACCAAAATTCAAGGACAAGGCAAAAAAAGTGGCTGAAATGATAGAAAAAACAGATGTTAGCAAACTAATGGGAAAGAAAATCAAAATAGATGGCAAAGAATATGAAATAAGTGAGGAGGACTTTACAATTGAAAAGAAAGCAAGGGAAGGATATGCTGTTAGCGAGATAGATGGAATTGTCATTGCATTGAATATAGTGCAGACTCCAGAGTTACTGGCGGAGGGATTTGCAAGAGAAATTATAAGAAGGATACAGGAAATGAGAAAGGAAATGAACTTGGAAATGGAAGAAAAAATAGAAGTTGAGATAAATATTGAGAAAGACAGACTAGGAGAATGGGAAAACTATGTCAAAAATGAGACAAGAAGCAAAGAGATAATTTATAAGGAAAAGCCGGAAGGAGAACATGTAAAGGAATGGGACATTGAAAGAGAAAAAATAACAATAGGGATAAGGAGAATTGGAGAATAAATTCTTAAGCTTTATTAAATAACTCGGCTTTTTAAATGGATGGTGAGAGAGGGCTATAGAGGAGGAATGGAAAAATATGATTTTTCTCTTCTATCGATTTCAAGAATGATTGTCTTGTTCTTTCTCCCATTTACTGCATATTCTCTTGGATTTCTTCCACCTTTCGTTATTTTTCTTCTTATCTTTCCATCTTTTGATTTTGGAAATGCCTTGCATGTCTTCATTTTTCCATTTTTTGTGATGGCAGAGTTTCTGCTTTTTATTATAACCGAATCTCTTGTTCCTGGAATGTTCATAAAATTATTAGGCATTGAATGCGAAGAAGGAGAACATGATTTATCCATAAAAGATAAGAATTTTTTCATGCTTGCCCTCCATGCCCTTCTTTATCGACCTCCTTTAATGCTGCTGAGTATCTTCAAGTTGCTGCCAATCCGCATGATATTTTTGCGGCTTGCTGGCTTAAAGATTGGGAAAACTGCTTTGATTCCCGGCACCGAACTTATTTATGACCCTTATGTAACGGAAATAGGGGAGGGAACTCTTCTTGGCGGATATGTCAAAATAGCTGGACATCTGGTAGAGGAAAAGCTTGTTGTAAAGAAGGTAAGAAT
>JAJRYN010000138.1 GCA_024275755.1 archaeon
ATAACGAAACAGGGAGTATATGAATATATGAAAAAGATGAAGGAAGATGGACTCATTGAGGTTGTAGAGGGAAGATATAAAGCAACAATCAGGGGAATAGAAGCTCTTTTTTCCTATTTGGAGCAGCTTGATAAATATCTTGAAGAAAGAAAAAGAAAACTGAATATCATACAATGCTGCGCCGCAGTTGCTGGAGAGGATATAAAAGAAGGAGAGAAAATATATCTTTTAATGAAAAATGGGTATCTATATGCCTATAAAAATAGGCGCACCTCCGCCACAGCCATAGCAGCAGAAAATGCAAAGAAAGGCGAGGATATCGCAATTAAAAACGTTAGAGGAATTGTCGATCTTTCTTTTGGAAAAATATATCTTTTTTCTCTTCCATCAATAACAGAGGGGGGTAGCAAAAAAGCAAATCTGGAAAAGTTGAAGAAAACGCTGGAAAAAACAAAGGCTGATAAGATAGGCATAATTGATGTTGTTGGGAAGGCATCGCTGGAGAAAATAAAGGTGAAATATGATTTTGAATTTTGTCCTATCCAAACTGCTTTAGAGATTGTTCAGAAAGGATTAAATGTTGCACTGGTGGGAGAAGAAAAAGAAATAAGATATGCCATCTCCAAAATAGAAGAGCATAATGTTAATGCGCTGGAAGAAATAAAGTATGAGATTTATCATTTTTAAATAAATTTTAATGCGGTTAATAACTGAAAATATCTGCCTTCATTATCTCCCTTAGCAGAGAAGTTGCATAGCAGCCTTTTGGCAGGAAAAATTGTAAATGCAGATTTTTACCATCGAACCGCCATTTAAGATTTTTGACTGGAACAGAAATTATCCTTCTCATTCCCCTGCATGCAAGTTCTGGCATATGAGGCATTTTAAACTCATCTTCTGTGATAGCCTCCTCTTTCATAACCTCTCTTTCTATTTCTCCCATTATTCCCTCCGCCTTCAATAAATCATATCCAACTATGGCAGCAGATGGAAAGCATTTGTGCTTTTTTATCTGTCTATTTATTTTATCAATATTATTTTTATTAACCCTTATTCCTTCATAGCTCTGAACAACCATTTCTTTATCCCATATTATGATAATATCTCCTTCCAGTGCCTCATCTATTGGCAGACCCCTTTTAATCCTGTATGAGAGAATTTTATTGAAGAGGTAGGATTGATATGCATGCAAAAATATTCTGACAAGATTTTTTGGAAGCCTCAACAGAGCATTTTTCCATTCACCAGGATGAGAGCATAGATATTCAATAATTCTTCTTTCAAAAACCAGTTTTTTTGGGTATATTTTTAAAGCCTCTTCAAAATCTCTAGTTTCCTCAAGAAATCTCCTTGCTTTATAGCTTTCCTCATCCTCGCCCTTTATTGGATTTGCTATGTAAGTCATAACAGCCTTTTCCATATCGTTTTTTAAAATATATTTTCCCACGATATGGGTAATTGGACGTGCAATACCAAATCGCTGCACCCCAAAAAAATTTGGAATAAGCTTTAGTTCCTCTATTTCTTTCATTATTCTTTCTACGTCTTTCCTACTCCCGTCAACATCTCTTATAACAATGTGAAACCTGTTGCCTATCAATTTTCCCGAATAAACTGGCTTGGATGACCTATATAGAATCTCTATTTCAACATCAGGTATTCTTATATTCCTTAATTTTTCAATATCAACAGGAAAAGACATTAGTTGGATTGTAACCGCCCTTTTATCTTTTATACCAGCATATCCTATTGAATTAGGGGAGATTCTCAAATTATGAGCAAGCTTTTCTATAAGACGATTTGTTTCCCAGTTTCTTGACGTTATTCTGGCTATAACATATCTTCCATTTGATGGTTGCGGATATATTGACACTTCTTCAACAATAAAATCTTCAGGCTCCTTTTTTATTTTTCCTCCTATTCCTTTTGATTTTGTAATAAAAACCTCTATGCCAATATCCTCCTCCATTAATTTTATTCCTCCAGCTGCTGAAGCAATTCCTCTATTTCTCCCTTTAATTCTTTTATTGCTTTTTTTATTATATCTCTTACATTACCTTTTTTAACTCTCACGTAAAACTCAGGATTTGCTATCAGTGGATGCGCCACTTTCCACTCAGCATATTCTACTTCATCATACTCCAGCAATTTTTGCTTTAGTGGATTCAATATTGTTTTTTCCTTTATAACTTCAAATTCCAGTTCCTTATCACTTTCTTTTTTTATTTTTATCTCCATTTAAATCACCCTATCCAAATTTCCCTCGCCATAATCATCCGCCATCTTCCTTTCTTCCATTCTACCACATGAAGGACACTCAAGCAAATCATTTTTTCTTATAAGAGGGTTTCTACAATTTGTACAGTATGCTTTTATTGTTCCAAACCCTTTTCCTTTTGTCGAAAGCTGTATAGCAGGCTCAACTCTAATAATTTTTGCTCTAATAATATCTCCTATTCTATATTTCTTTCCTATATCATCAACAAACTCATCTGCTATATTTGATATATGTATCGCCCCATCTTTCTCGCCGGCAATCTGCCTTTTATTTCCAGCAATATGAATTATCCTTACAATAACCATTGCTTCTGTAAGTTGCTTTACTTCACATATTGCGGTATCTCCTGCCTTTAAAACTAGGGGTATCTTTGTTAATGGCTCTACTATTGCTGTCATTCTCTGTCTATCTACTCTAAATCTTCCTATAATGCTGGCTATGATTTCTCCGTTTTTTTCATAGGTTCCTTCTCCTGGCTGAAGTTCCTCGCTTATTGCCACTTTATCTCCTGGTAGTACTGTGCTACCCTCTTTAATCATGCTTAGTAATTTAATTGCCATTTAAATATGTTGCATTTACTAAAATGCCGTAACATTTTGTTTTCATAGTTTAGGATAAAAACTTTTATTTCATAATCATTGCTTTCAGATGAGTTGGTGTGGCATCAATTGCTTTAACTTTTATAAATTTTCCAAGCTCTCCTTTATCAACAAAAACAGATTTGTAAGAATTTGTTTTTCCTATGTAATAACCTTTGTATCTTTCCAGTAGCAATGCGTTGTAAGTTTTTCCAATGCACTTTCTGTTATTCTCGTAAGCAATTTCATTTGCAATGCATGTCAGCTTTGAGGAGCGCTCCTTTGCAATTTGCGTTGGCATCCTTTCCATTTTCCATGCATCTGTGTGAGGACGAGGGGAAAAACGAGTTATGTTTGTTACATCAGGCCTGAGCTCCTTTATTGCTTCAACACTCGCCTCAAAGTCTTCCTCACTTTCACTAGGAAATGCTACTATTATATCTGTAGCAAATGTCGAATCAGAAAATTTATTACGGAAAACCTCAACAATCTCCTTGAACATTTCATACGTATAGCCTCTCCTCATTGCCTTAAGTATTCTGGGCGAGGCAGATTGAAGTGGTAGATGAAGGAATTTGTACACCTTCTCATTTTCATATGCCTCCAGCAGTTCATCCAGA
>JAJRYN010000139.1 GCA_024275755.1 archaeon
AGGAATGGGAATTAAGGATGGAAAGCGTGTTGTTTTCCTTTCATTGCATTTATATGCAGCGAGATACAATGCTGTGAGAAATGAAGCATTGTATGCAGGAGATTTTGATGTAAAAATTGATTATGAATTGCCAGAAAAGCCATTGTTCATAAATGATGAGTATGACTTGCTTATTATATGCCCAGATTCATGGATGGCTGATTTGCAGCCATTGAAGGAACATAAAGAAAGTCATGGAATAAAAACAATTATAGTTGGCTTGGATGAAATATATGGAGGCAAGTATTTTGCTACACAGGGAAGAGACGATGCAGAGAAGATAAAGTACTTCATTAAGGATGCAATAGAAGAATGGGGAATAGAATATGTAATGCTTGTTGGAGATGCCGATGTTATGCCTGTCAGATATGCAACAACTGGCATAGAGGATGTTCCTGAAGTTCCTTCTGATTTATACTTTGCAGATATATATTGTGCCAATGGTTCATTTTCTTCTTGGGATCTGGACGGAGACAAAAAATATGGAGAAAGAAAAGAAGATAAGCCAGATTTGTATCCAGATGTTTATATTGGAAGGTTGCCTGCAAGCAATGAGAATGATGTTAAGTTGCTTGTTAATAAAATCATAAATTATGAGACGCCACCAATGAAAGCGTTGATGGTTGGCGTGGAGTTATTCTGGGACACTGATAACAGAGAAGGAGAATATTTGAAAGAAGAAATAAGCAATGAGCTTAACATCGAAATTATCAAATTATATGAGACAGATGACTATGTCAAGGATGGAAATGCAACGCCCGAGGAAATTGCCGAGTATATTAACAAAGGAGTATTGCTAGTTAATTTTGCCTCCCATGGCAATCCTAGCGGGATGGGATGGGAAAGCGGACATTTTTATACAAGCGATTTATCTTTGCTTCATAATTCTTATTTGCCTGTGGTTTTTGCAATGGCATGCTCAACAAATGAGTTTGACACCACAGATTGCCTTGGTGAGGAATTTTTATTGTGTCAGAATGGGGGAGCAATTGCTTATGCAGGCAGTAGCAGGGTGGCGTTTGTTTACCTTGGAAAAAGCATAAAATCAGGGCTAAGCGGATATCTGGACAAAGCATTTTTCAAAGCATATTATGATGGGAGCACAACAACAGGAGAAATTTTTGCAATAGCAAAAATTGATTATCTCACAAGAATACCATTCAGAAATGACCATGATGTATTAACATTGACAGAATATAATATAATGGGCGACCCCTCCATAATCTTGCCTGTAATGCCATTAACTACAAAGGCGCATGTGAGCCAAGAAGTATCAAATACAACAATAAAAATATGGGCTGAAACAACAGAAGAAAATGTAAGCATTGATTTATACTACAGGAAAAAATCGATTTTTGGAGGAAGGTGGTATTTATATGGAAGTAGAGACAAAGAGCCATATGAATGGGAATTTTTGCCAGATGAGGATGGATACTATGAATTTTATACCGTTATGAAAAAAGGAAATTATACAGAGAATCCGCCTGATGTGGCAGATGCATATTGCTTGTTTGATTTTTCGTCACCAACAATAAATATAACGAAGCCCAACGCTGGAGGAATTTATATTTTCAATAAGGAAGTTTTTTCTTTGCCTGTAAATTTTGCTGTAATTATTGGAAAAATTGATATTATGGCAGATGGCAATGCAAGATATGTGGAATTTTATGTAGATGATGAGCTAAAACATACTGACTATGATACACCTTATGAATGGCAATGGAATGAATTTGCCATAGGCAGACACGAGATAAAGGTAGTTGCATATAACGCTCTAGGAGCGAAAGCAGAGGAGAAAATGAATGTATGGGCTGTGATACTATGAAAAAGCCTGGTATAGCTGTGGATGGCGTGCTGATAAAGGACAATAAAATACTCCTGATAAAAAGAAAAAACGAACCGTTTAAGGGCAAATGGGCACTGCCAGGTGGCTTTGTTGAATATGGCGAGAGAGTAGAAGAAGCTGTGCTGCGAGAATTTGAGGAGGAAGTTGGCATCAAGGCAAGAATAAAAAAACTGCTTGGAGTTTATTCTGATCCAGCAAGAGATCCAAGAGGCCATATAATTTCCATTGTTTTTCTGCTTGAAGCCGAGGGCGAGCCAAAGGCAGGAGATGACGCAGCAGATGCAAAATTTTTCAATCTAGATAAACTGCCGCCATTGGCGTTTGACCATGAAAAAATAATAAGAGATGCAGTAAGAGCAAGGGATTAAGCATTTTTTCTATATTTTGCACAGGCTGCAATAGTAATGGCTGCAAAAATCAGAGAAATTTCCCACGCTGGTATGCCTTTTTTCTCCTTTTCTTTCTCATATGCTTCATATGTTATTATCAGATGTGGCCTATTCTCGGCATTTTCCTTTGAATAGAAGAATGCATAAGGTATATTGGTGGAACCCCAGGCATTATCATCTTTAATTATCCATCCATAGTTTGTTCCGTCATTCAAAATTTTTTCAACATCCTTCTTAACATCCCATGACATCCATGCCCCTTCCTCAGAAGGAATGATTGCTGATGACGTTTTTGTGGAAGCGTAACTAGGCTTATTATTCCAGGTTACACTTCCTTCATTCCAGTCACTTTCGATTCTATACACATTCAGCTCTCTTCCAGCAGGATCATTATCCTTCCATTTGTAATAATAGAGTTTTAGTTCTGCTGAAATAATTGTGGCATTTTTTGGTATAGACGATAAATCAAATTTCAGGAGAGAATCTATTTCCCATCCTCCTCCAAATAAACCTTGGCCATTTCTCACTTCCAAAGACTTTGATCCTCCATAATTATTGGAGGCAAAGAATTCATCTATTTTTGTATCGTCTGTTGGATACAATGTAACAGTTTTTTCAGCATTTGCTGTTACGCTAAAAGCAACAAAACACAATAGAATAAATATAGCATACCATCTCATTTTTCACCTCCCCAATATTTTATAATTTTTTTATATAAAAATTTTGCTCATAAAGCAAAGCCAAATTATACTATTAAGTTAAATTTTTAAATAAATAACTATATAAAATTGGGGAGGAAAATGGCTGTTAACAAAACAGAGTTAACTCCCATAATTTTACTAATTATTTTGTTATCTGTCCTTTCATTCTTTCCAGCAGGAAATGTTTATGCAGATGGTAGGATATGGTATGTAGGAGGAAGTGGAGAAGGAAATTTTTCCAGTATACAGGATGCAATAAAGTATGCAAAACATGGTGATACAATATTTGTTTACAGTGGCGTATATTGCGAGGATATAAGAGTATACAAAAAATTAAAAATTATTGGAGAAAATGCAAGCAGCACAATAATAAGAGGGACAGAGATCGCAGTTAAAATAATAACTCAGGATGTTTTGTTATATAATTTTACAATCGAGACCAAAACAAAGAATGAGACAGTTGCAATACTCATGGAAGGCCCTTATTGTAAGATCAAGAATTGCATCATAAGGAATAGCGAAAAAGGATTACAGATAAAAGGCAAGAAAAACGAAATTACGAACTGTTATATTGTTAACAATACATATGGTGTACATATTGAGGCTAATTGTGTCTCTATAAAGAAAAATATTTTCAAGAATAATACACATTGTGACATCCTACTCCATGCTTTCTCAATTTATGGCCCCGTGCCGCAGCCCAGAGAGAACGAGATATATGAGAACGAATTTATTGATGGCGGCGGAATATTTATTGTGGAGACGAGGAGAAACAAAATTTGCAACAATTCATTTGTTAATGATGGTATTGTGATATTGCATTTTAATATGAGCAATCTGGATGAGATAGAGAATAATACTGTAAATGGAAAGCCGTTTTATTTTATTCTTAACGAAAATAACACCTGCCTTAAGGATGCAGGAGCCATTATTCTGATAAATTGTAGCAATGTAACAGTGGAATATGCAAATTTGAGCAGGACATGTGCTGCTCTTACAATGGTTAAATGCAGAAATATTTTAATAAATTCCTGTAAATTTTATGGGGACAAAATAGCAATCTATCTGAAAAATTCCCGTGATAACATAATCTATAACAATGAATTTTCATCCAATCGGGATTGCATAATTTTTTCAGGAAATAAATACAAAAATGTCGATAATATAGTGAAAAATAATAGATTTGTCAATAACGAAATAGGTCTCTATTTCTTTTTGGGCAATAGCAATATCATATCGAGAAATAATTTCTCACATAATAAAAAGGCTGTGGAGCTTACAGCATGTTATTGTCCCGACGGGCATTCAGATTATAATGTATTCACGCATAATGTATTTTATGATAATAAGGTTGGCATAGTTTTTTATGATTCTGTGGAAAGTGTGGTAGAAAATAATGTCATGAGAAAAAATGGAAAAGCAATTGTCGTTTATACCACATATAAAACAACAGTTAAGAACAATGTTTTTGAAGAAAACAATATTTCTTATTTTGGACGCTATGACTGGAGCGGTATCATAGAACATAATGTATTTTCGGGTAATATGGAAGGAATAAGGGGGTTATTTTTCAGTTATTCCATCAGATATAACGAATTTACTTACAATGAAAAAGGTATAAATTTTTATGGGGTAAATGATATGGCACCAGAAAACAACAGTATATTCTATAATAGATTCATTAACAACAATCTTTCAGCAATTAACAATGGCACCAATTTTTGGGATGATGGATTTATAGGAAATTACTGGAGCGATTATGGAGGGGATGATGAAGATGGAGACGGAATAGGTGATGAACCATATTTAATTTCTGGAGGTGGAGCTGATAGATGCCCAATGATGCAACAATATGAACAATTTTTGCTGGTAAAAAAACCAAGAGAAGGTTATCTATACATTTTTGATAGAGGCGTTTTACCAGTTGGTACAAAAAGAGCAGTAGTTATAGGAGATATAACCATAGAAGGGTCTGCCATGGGAGTAAATTCAATATATGCAATGGATGAAAATGATGAAGGAATTTTTTATACAAAGAAAATGCCCTTCGAATATAAATGGGATTTAACAACAGGATTTCATACTCTTACCATCCAAGCTATTTACAAATACGATATTGTGTGCACAAAAGAAATTGAGATTTTTGCAATCAGTTAATTTATTATTTTATATTATCATTACAAACATGGAATGCAGAAAAGAAGAAAATTTGAAGAATTGCCCATGTACTTGGGAGCCGTGCAGCAGAAAAGGAATTTGCTGCGAATGCCTGCGATACCATTTAAGCCATGATGAAGTGCCAGCATGCTTTTTCCCACCAGATGTGGAGAAAACATATGATAGGAGCATAGAGAAATTTATAGAGACGTGGAAAAGAGGATAGCTGGTTATATCGCTATTTTCTTCCCTGCCTCGTTTCTCTTCCATTTTCCAAAATCCTTTATTTTTGCCAGTATGCTGCTATCAAAAACAGGACCATCTTTGCAGACATGATAGCCATCTATGGCGCATGAATCACATATCCCAACGCCACATTTCATGTATCTTTCTAGGCTTGCCTGCATCTGCACATTCTTTTCCATGCATAAATCAAGCACCTTTTTCATCATTATCTCTGGCCCACAGGTATAAACAATATCAAAACTTTCTTTTTCCATAATTTCTCTTGCTAAATCTGAAGCAAATCCTTTGAAGCCAAAGCTTCCGTCATCAGTTGAGATATGGAGGCTGGAAATTTTTTCTAGTTCGTCACTGAATAAAAGAAGCTCTTTTGTTCTAGCTCCCAGCACAACATGC
>JAJRYN010000140.1 GCA_024275755.1 archaeon
AATGCAAGGAGGAGGAATTTCCTCATCATCTTTTCAATGAAGTCAAAAAAATTGTCAAAGAGCATGGTAAAGAAGCGGAAATGATTTTTTATAAAAAAATAAAATCATATGCTCCTCGCATCATTCATGGTGTGATAGATATCAAGATTTCATAATAGCATATACAACTTCCTTTAATTTTGGCACAGTATCATAATTTTTTAGCTCATCTATGCCTACCCATTTATAGGCAGTATGCTCCCAGTCTATTTTTATTTCATCTTTTTTTGCCCTAAACAAAAAAGGATATACTTTCCATTCTATGCCCTCATTTTCATCATGAAATTTTATTGGTTCTCCTTCTTTTATTAAAATAACATCATTCCTTTTTAAGCCAGTTTCTTCTTCAATTTCTTTAAGTGCTCTTTCAAGCGGCTCTTCATTTTCTTCTAGATAGCCAGATACACCTGCCCATTTGCCCTTATAAGTTCTAACTTTGTTTCCCCTCTTTAAAAGAAGAACTTTTTTATCTTTAGCCAGTATGGCAGTTACAACTTCTATCATTTTATTCTGACAACAAGATTTTCTCCTTCCGCTATTGCTTCCATTATTTTCTTTGCCGCCGGGTTGCTTCGTTTTATTTTAATTTCTCCCTGACTGGAAACTGTGCCTGAGAAAATTATTTCGCCATTCACAAAAACCTTGGCATCCTTTTTTGCATATGCTTTGCCTATTTTGAGTACTATTTCTTTCTTCCTTTTGACAATATTTGGTATAATCTCTGCTTCTCTCAGCAAAGGTTGGACATTTATCTTTATGCCAGCTTCTCTCTCAACAGCTGATATTGTTTTTCCTCCTTTGCCAATTAAATGAGGAATGCTGCTTTCATCCACATAAACATTTGCAACCCCTCCGTTTATCTCCACTTTAACATCTGAATCAACATATTTTTCTATGATGTATTTCAGCTGCCTTTCTGCAAGGCTTTTCAATGGATTTCTTTCCTCACCCCTTATCGGCATAACAACAACTTGCTCGCCATATGTATATATCTCATACAATGGTCTTTTGGTGTAAAAATCTCTCACAATTATCACTGGCCTGGCTAAATCAGCTTCCTCCATTCCATGGGGTATTTTGACTGTAAACTCCAATTCCAAAATTTCCTTTATCTCTCCCCCAACTATATGTATAACTGTATCAACAACTTGTGGAATCATTCCAAGCTCAACTCTTCCTATTAATCGCTGTATGGCATCAATGGCACGATTGGCGTGTGTAACGCCTATTAAACCAACGCCAGCCAAACGCATATCAGCAAATATTCTGAAATCATTGCCTCTCCTCACTTCATCATACACAACAAAGTCGGGACGAACCAGCAAGAGTATATCAGCAGTGAGCTCCATTCTTTTTTCCAGAGGAGCATATTGTGTGATTTCATCTCTAACTTGCAAATCACGAGGATTCTCCATTGTTTTAACCACAGCCCCTAAGCCATACAAATATTCTGCAACCGCCTGAGCAAATGTTGATTTTCCAGAGCCAGGAGGACCAGACACAAGTATGCCGCGATGATAATTTGATAACCTTTCCTTAACTTCTTCGTCCAGATTGTAATCATCGAGGCTAAGTTTAACTATAGGGCGAGTTGCTGTTATTTCAAATTTGTCGGAGAATGGTGGCCTAGCTATAACAATCCTCATATTTCCAAGCTGCACCACTGTCACGCCCTTTCTTTCTATTTCAATGAAACTATCTGCATCTCTTTTTGCATGCTCTATAATTTGATGTGTGAGCTTGTTAAGCTCTTTTTCTGTAACAGACTTATCTCCAATTTCGACAATTTTAAAATTTCCAGGTCTGCCTTTTTTTGCAAAAGGCTTGCACCCCTCCCTAAGATGAATACTCATTGTTTCTTCATCAAAATAGTTGACTATATCCAGCTTCTTTTCCTCATGCAGAGGAGGAATGTAAAATACATTCAAGCCTTTTGCTTTTGCAGCCTGCGCCTGTATTTTATCAGAAGTAAAGAGAGTTGCTCCCACTTCCTCGGCAATTTCTCTTATTATTGCATCTACCCTCCCATATTCTATTTCTTCCTTTGTCGGATATTTTCCGTGAAAATGAATATAAATCTTTCCTTCTTTGCTGAGATTCTGCAATTCAACTATTTCATTCAGCCCATTGATGCCTGTTTCCTTGCCCATGTTTGCCTGATGTTCTAACTCTGCCAGAACAGCCATTGGTATGATGACATCTGCCTTTTTCAATTTACCCGCTTTAATGAGCTCGGTTATTCTGCCATCTATAATGACGGATGTATCAGGAACTATTTTCATTGTTTGTAAATCTCATTGCTTTATAAATTATTTTCATCAAAATAGCTATAACAAAAGCAAGAAGTATTACATATGGCGGCATAGGTACTTTCTTGCTTCCATAATTTGTTTTTATGAGAGATAACTCCGATACCTTCTCATCCTCCACATATTTTTCCATTTTTACCCAGTTACC
>JAJRYN010000141.1 GCA_024275755.1 archaeon
CATATGCATTTCCATCAATGCTTATTTCCATTGCTAGCATTGGAGCTTCGTTATGCTCAAAATCAATTTTTCTTATTCTATCTATTCTGAAAATCACTTCGATATCTGTTGTTGGATCGTAGTCATCAATGGTAATATTTTTTGCTTCTACCTTACTGCCTTCTTTTCTGCTTTCATTATAAAAAACAATTGATGCAAAAATAATGAGGACAATAACAACGAAAGCCAGATAACCCCGTCTTTCCATGAGGTTAAATACAATGAAGGTATTAATTATTTACCTCCTTAACCCTGTAAAATTTTAGGATTGTTTCTATTTATCACTAAAATCAGAAAAAGACACTATTTGCAATCTTATCATTTAATTTTTAAATTTTTAGTCGTCGTAAAAAATTTTATAAGTCCAGCACATTTTAATTTTGAAGAGGTGCGAAAAGCTACCACGCAACATGGTAGCTTTTCTTATTAAAACGGGCGAGGCGAGATAAAAAACCTACCTCGCGGGCTTGAAATAGGAGGAGGCGAAATGAGAAAAAGATTGTTGGCTATGCTGATAATCTTTTTATTTATTAATAGCATTTTTACTGTAGTTAATGGAGAAGGAGAAAGAGAAATAAAAAATGGGAAAATTTCTGCTGCAATTATTTGTAAAAGTAATGTATGCACTGTAGCAACTTTACAGCCAACAGTTATCATAACCCAGCCAGCAGATGGTGCTGTCTTCAATACGAGAGATGTAACGGTCCTTGGATATGCTAGTGATGAAAATGGAATGAATTACTGGGAATGGGAATGGCATTGGCAAGGTGGAAGCTATAGTAATAGCTCTTATTTTGAAACAGCAAATTACGTTGAATTTCGCATAGACATACATGGATTGGCTTTAGGATGGAATCTAATTATAGTTAGATTTAGGAACGTTTATGGCTCTATGGGAGAAGATGCAGTAAATATCACTTATGAAGACATATACCCACCAAATATTGATATTGTTGATCCACCAGACGGAAGTGTATTTACCGAGCCCAATATTGTTGTGAAAGTACGTGCCGATGATGGATATGGAACTCCTCAATGGGGTTCTGGAGTTAAAGAAATAACTTGGGTGCATAAATGGGATGATGGAGAAGAAGAAAACAGTCATGTTTTTGATAAGCCATATGATATTGTAACTCTTAATATTCCTATTACATTGAGGTTAGGGAATAATACAATTGAAGTAACTGCAACAGATGCAGCAGGAAATATTGCATATCCGGATACAGTTGTAGTAACATTGATTGAAGAGTTAATTGCAGATGCGAATGGCCCATATTATGGAGGAGTCAATGAAACAATACAATTTAAAGGAAATGCTTCTGGAGGTAAACCTCCCTATCAATGGCAATGGGATTTTGGAGATGGAGCAACAAGTAATGAACAGAATCCAGAGCATGTTTATAGCAATGAAGGAAATTATACTATAAAATTGATTGTCATAGATTCACTGGGAAATATTGCAAATGATACAACATATGCTGTCATAAGCGAAAAATTATTTGCAGATGCAGGTGGTCCATATTATGGAAAGGTAAATGAGGAAATTCAATTCAATGGACTTGCATCTGGAGGTAAACCTCCTTATCAATGGCAATGGGATTTTGGAGATGGAGCAACAAGTAACGAACAGAACCCCAAACATGCATATACAAAAGAAGGAAAATATGTGGCAAAACTTACTGTAACTGATAGTGAAGGAAACACAGCAAACGACACTGCCCAAGTTACTATCTATAAGGAATTAAAAGCAGATGCAGATGGTCCCTACGGTGGGAAAATCAATCAAGTAATACAATTCAATGGTTTTGCTTCTGGCGGCGTGCCCCCGTATCAATGGCGGTGGGATTTTGGAGATGGGAGTTTTTCAAATCAGCAAAATCCTGTTCATTCATATAGCAAGGAAGGGATATATACTGCTACTTTAACAGTGAAGGATAGTATTGGGAACACAGCATCAGATATTGCATATGTTTATGTATATACTGAAGATAATCAAGCACCATTTGTTAAAATAACAAAACCGGAAAATGCTTTGTATATCAATGATAAGAAAGTTATTCCGTTGCCATTTGAAAAAACGGTTATTATAGGAGATATAACAATTGAAGTAAATGCTAGTGATAATATAGGAATTGCAAAGGTTGAATTCTATATAGATAGTGAACTTAAACACATTAACAGCACATATCCGTACTTTTGGCTATGGAATGAAACAAGCATTGGGAAGCATGAAATAAAAGTTATAGCTTATGATTTCGACGGAAATATAGCTATAGATGAAAAGAAAGTGTGGATAATAAATATATAGGAAAGAAGGGGCCTATCCTGCGTAATGTTCAGCAGGATATGGCTCTGGCTTGAGTCCTTTTCTTTCCCTGACTTTCCTCGTTACTTCGTCCTGCAAGAAATCTGGCAGTGGCTCGAATCCCATGTTCTCTGTACTCCATAACACTCTTCCTCCCGTCGCCGATCGAATAGCTGAAGCGAATCCAAACATCTC
This sequence comes from archaeon, assembly GCA_024275755.1. Lineage (GTDB taxonomy): Archaea > Thermoplasmatota > E2 > UBA202 > JdFR-43 > JdFR-43. The sequence continues at coordinate 2,540 of JAJRYN010000141.1, forward strand.
TGCCACAGGAGCTTTAGCCAGTATTATACTCATATCCCCTTCCTGTTTTATATCAAGGATTGTTCCTCTTCTCTGTGTTATTTCTCTTGTAACATTTCCCATCAACTCATGAGGTACTGAAATGAAAACTTTCTGCATCGGCTCAAGCAGAATAGGATCTGCAAGCATCATTGCTCCATATATTGCATTTCTCATTGCCGGTATGAGTTGGGCTGGACCTCTGTGTATGGCATCTTCGTGCAATTTAGCATCAACGAGCTTTACTTTTACACCCTGTAATGGCTCTGCCGCCTTTGGCCCGGCGTTGCATACCTCCTCAAATGCCTGCTTGAGTAGTTCTTTTGCCTCATGCAAATGTTGTATTCCCTTTGTTACATCAGTTATTAAATTGGCGCCTTTTACACCAAATACACCCTTCGCTTCTTCTTTGCTCATTCCTAACTCTTCTAGCTTCTTTGCAACCTCTTTCCTGTATTTCTTGACATTGTCTGGTATTTCTCCTTCCTGCAGAGCTTTTACAACGCTTTCCTCCAATGGTTCAACAACAACATACAGATAATTATGCTTATTTGGTGACTTGCCTTCAAAAACTGGAGAAGTTTTTCTCACCGTCTCCCTGTATATGACTGTCGGCTCCGAAGTTATTATATCCAGTTTATGCTCGTTTTTAATTCTATATTCTGTCACTTCTAAATGGAGTTCACCCATACCTGACATTAAATATTCTCCAGTTTCCTGATTAATCTCAACCTGGATGGAAGGATCTGCCTTCGATATGTCTCTAAGTACCTTAACTAGCTTTGGCAAATCTGCGGGTCTTTTTGCCTCTACCCTTACGGTAACAACTGGCTCAGAAATGTGGCGTATGCTCTCAAATGGTTCCATGTTTGGATCACTTGTTACAGTTGAACCCGCATAAGCATCTTTCAAACCAGATATTGCAGCTATGTTACCAGCTGGAATGTCTTCTACCTGTATTCTATCGTCTCCAACCATAACAGCAACCTGCTGTATTCTGTATGGCTTTGGCATACCAATAATATAGACTTCTTGCCCTTCTCTCAATGTTCCTGAAAAAACTCTGCCGAATGTTATTTCTCCTGCATGTGGATCTATCAGTATCTTTGTTACCATTAACGATAATGGCCCTTTTGGATCGCATTCTATCATTGCTTTTCCTATCGGACTATCCAAATCACCATGCCATATATTGGGTATTCTATATCTCTGTGCTTCCTTTGGATTTGGTAGATGCTTAATAACCATATTCAAAGTAACTTCATGAATTGGTGCCTTCTTTGCCAGTGTTTTCTGATCCTCATTCTTACAGTATTCATATATATCTTTGAAAGTAATGCCCGTCTTTTTCATATAGGGCACAGAAATTGCCCAGTTATGCAATGCACTACCAAAAGCAACTGAACCATCTTCTGGTTTGACAAGCCACTTATCCTTAAACTCTTCAGGTGCCATCTTCTTGATTAATTTATTCACCTCTGTTATAATTTTGACGAATCTTTCCTGCATCTGCTGAAAATCCAGCTTTAACTCATTAATGAGGCGATCAACCTTATTTATCAGCAAAACAGGCTTTACCCTCTCCCTCAAAGCCTGGCGAAGTACTGTCTCTGTCTGGGGCATTACACCTTCGACAGCACATACTACAACAATGGCTCCATCAACTGCTCTCATGGCACGAGTTACATCCCCTCCAAAATCAACGTGGCCTGGAGTGTCAATCAAATTAATTAAATACTCTTCCCCTTCATATTCGTGAACCATGGAAGCTGCTGCAGCATTAATTGTAATTCCTCTTGCCTGCTCCTGTTCATCATAGTCCAGAACAAGTTGCTGTCCGGCAAGCTCCTCAGAAATCATAGCCGCTCCAGCAAGCAGATTATCAGAGAATGTTGTCTTTCCGTCATCTATGGGGGCAACTACACCTATATTTCTTCTCCTTTCTGGCTTATATCTCAATTCTTTAGCTTTCCTAATATTTTCTTCTTTCCTTCCCATTTCCTCACCTTGCGCTTTGTGCTATTCTTTCTATCTCGAGCTTTTTACTGACTGCATAACTTGCTGCATCATCATTTGCAGCATGAATAATTTCTTCAGCCAAGCATTCAGCGATGCTCTTCTTATTTTTAAAAGTTTTTGAAACAGCTCCCTTACAAATATTTCGAAGAGCGATATCGAGTCTTCTTAAGGGAGCACTATCTACAGCCTGTGGAACATAGATACCAGATAAGAAAAGCCTAGTCGTTTCTTCTCTGGGAGCTGCATTTTCTATAGCCCTTATTAGGACTTGTAACGGATTTTCTTTTGTTCTTTTTTCAATTACCTCAAAAGCCTCTCTGATGACTCTGAGTGCCTTGGATTTCTTCCCAGTATATTTTTCTGTTCTCATCATATTGTTAGCCAGTCTTTCTATCAAGGATAGATTTGCCTTCTTGAATCTCTTGTTTGCATGTCTTCCATGAGTATGAAGCTTTTTAGTATCCAGATTCATGTATTGTGCTAGGCCTTTATCCCTTATGACTATATTATCCACCTCATATTTACCAAATAGCAACTCAGCCATTTTATCTCACTGGTTTTTCTACTTTTCCTTTTACCAATTCGCTTAACGATACATTATTGACCTTAACAACCTTATATCTGACTCCAGGAATATCTCCTTTTGATCTTCCCATTCTTCCTCCTATGCCCTCTATCAGCACTTCATCGTGCTCATCAATGAAAGTGATTGCTTTATCCCCTGGAGCAAATGCTGTAACAATCTTACCATTCTTAATGAGTTGAACTTTAACACACTTTCTTATAGCAGAGTTAGGCTGCCTTGCTTCTATACCCACCTTTTCAAGTACTATTCCTCTGGCCTGTGGCGCGCCTTCCAATGGATCTGTTTTTCTCTTCAATCCCAGCATTCTGCGCTTGTAATATCTATCGTGCCATCTATATTTTTGCCTGTCTCGCTTCAACTTCCGGGCTGCATACATTCCTCTACCCATGCTAACAGGCAAATATGCTTTGAGTATATAAGAATAACGCTTGTATTTATATTTAAAGAAAGAAGGTTATCACGTATCATTGTTCACAACAGGAAATTGCTTTTTATGTCTTCATTTTGTTATAAAATCAAAAAATGAAAAAAGCATTATGCATCGATATGTTCAGTGGATTTTTATTTTATTAACTTTATCTCAATAAATGAACATTTCCTATCCTTACCTTTTTCAGTCCCGCTTTTTTTGCTGCATCATAGCATTCCGCTGCCTGTTTTTTGCTCGTATATGGCAAATCGCTCATTTTATAACATGGATAGAAGGCAAGTAAAGTGTATGGAATATTATCATCAATGGAAGCAATAAAAGAAGCTATTTCATGCACTTCTTCAGCAGTTACATAATATGGAATAAGTAAAGTGCTTGCTGCCATTCTGCAATGCTTTGCCAGATACTCAAAATTTTCATATGAATTTTTGTTTGATACACCGCATAAAGCATAGGAAAGCTTTTCATTCCATGTCTTCAGATCAAATTTTATTATGCCATCTGTATGCTTGGCTATCTCCGGCAAATACCTTTTGGCAAAATTTCCATTTGTTTCCCAGCATACAATTGCTTCCACATGCTCTGCAACATTCAATGCATGTAAAATCTGACAGCTTGGATCGCCTCCAAAAAAGCACACACATTCTGCATTTTCAGCAGCTTTTATAACTTCATCTGCTGTCATAATCGGATGCCCTTTTTCAGCCATATTATGATGAATCCAGTTCTGACAGAAAAGACAATCAAAGTTGCAAGCTCCATAAAAGACAGCAAGATTATATCCTTTTTTGAGCCCACATACCCATGAAGCCACGCAATTTGTTGGAAGAGCATCATAATAATACTGCCCTATCGCCATTCTTCTATCAGAATGGCTCAAAATTTTTCCTTCCCTATTTTCTCTCAGCCTGCAGAAACCTTTTTGCCCTTCTTTCATCCTACATTCATTGCCACATATATGGCACGCTTTTCCTTTGCTTGGCAATATTTTATGGGCTCTCTGGATATACTCATCTCCTTTCCCTTCCAGAATACATTTTCTACATACCTTCAACGCCTCTGCAGCGTTTCCCTTCCCACATATTTCGCATTTCATCTGAATATTTCCTTTATTATACTATAGGGTGCATTGGTTTTAAATGCATTTAACATAAAATGGGTTCTCCCGGCTTTATAACCTTTTTTCTCCAATCTTTCAATAATCTTCACCATTTTTGGCTGCACAATTTTCAATTCCTTTGCAATAAAAGCGCTTTCATAGTAGAGGGGGGACAATTCTGCCTCTTCTTTGAAGAAATTTATCAGCTTCAGCAACAATTCTTTCTTCCTCAGTTCCTTTTTCCTTATAATTTCTTCTATTTCTTCAATTATATTGTAATCATATATTTTTCCTGTCCATAGAGGCCCAGCTACTGGCTTTTCATCCATTTCTTCAAAATCACTTATTTTCCATCCATCTCTCCAGTAAATCCACCCTATATTTTTCATACTTTCATCTGCTTTTCTTGCTCCTCTCTCCATTATTCCATACACTCTAAAAAAATGGCCATGGGTATAGCCTATAATTGGCCTGAAACTATAGTCAAAACTTGCTGCCTGCCTTGCTATATAACCAATCAAAATTCTTATTCCTGCCTCCTTCGACGCCTGCCCTTTCAATGGAATGGAATGATATTTTCTTATGCACGCCTTCCTGTATATCCCACATAATGTTGCTGTATCAGTTGCTGTTATTGCAACAAATGTCTTTTTTTTCAATGCTCTGAGCATGCATGAAATGAATGGAATGGGAGAGCCATAAGGATCGATATCAATATAATCGTACCTCCTCTTCTGCAAAAGAATGCACAAGTTCTCATTCAAAGCATTCGCCTTCACCCCATTCATCTCGATGTTTTTCTTTATAATTTCATATGATTTTGGATTGTAATCATTTATGTCCACTTCTATATCCTTTTCAACTTCCTTTGCAATTCTTATTCCTCTTATGCCACTGGCCGCCAATCCATCGAGAAATTTTTTTGCTCCTTTTGCTGCCACATACTCGCAGAATGCCACATTTAAGTCTCTGTCAATTTCCAATGCTGGATTGTAAAATCCTGCCTGTTTTTTTCCAGGCCCTTTATAATGATGGAACCTTTCCAGAAAAATTTCGACTTTTCCTTCTTTTACTATTGCTGCCATTCTTCCTTCAATAACTTTTCTATTTTATATGGGAGTACATTTCTGTTCACAGGAGTTATTTCCAATATCCTAACGTTATTCATATTTCTTATGTCCTGCAGCAAGGAGTCGCGAGACTTTTTGTGCAGAGTTAATAAGACGGGCTTATCGCATTCCAGAGCTTCTTTCACAACTTCTCTGAATTTTTTACTCTCCAGCTCCATTTTTCCGACTTCGTCTATAATTACTATGTCGATTTCCCTGCTTTCCATTGCCTTTCTTATCGCAGGTATGCCAAATTCGTCGAGAACTTTCAAATCTATCTTATATTTTCCAACTCTGTAAGGTGTATCTAAATCCACATGAGCGAAAAGCCTTTCTTCTTTTGTCATCCAGTCAACAATTTTAAAACCAACCCTTATGCCATTTTCCTCTATTCCTTTAGTAACCATTCCTCCAAAAGTATATCTCCCTTCGAGCCTTCTTATCACTCTGATAAGAACTTCTGTCTTCCCAACTCTAGGCAAACCGGTTATGCCTATTTTCGGTATCAAACTCATCTTAACTATGTATATAATTTAAATTTAAAAACTATATGCAATTTAATGCTCACAGTATTTGACATGGACGGCATATTCATTGAAGAAAGGAGTTCATGGAAGGTTATTCATAAAAAATTTGGAATTGATAACTCTGATCTGGTTGATCTTTATTTAAAGGGAAAAATAAGCGACGAAGAATTTTTGAATGAAGACATTAAGAGATGGAGAGAGAATGGAATAAAAAAGCAAGACATAGTCAAAGCCTTGGAAGAAATCCCCCTTACTCCTGGAACCGAAGAATGCATAAAATATTGCAGCAGAAAAGGCAAAACAGCCATTATTTCAGGAGGAATCGATTTACTGGCAAAAAGAATAGCAAAATTTGGTATAGACTATGTTTTTGCAAATGGCATTGAGTTTAGAGGAGATACTCCATGGAAGGGGATTTTGAGGGTTCCAATAAAAAGAAAGGATATAGTGCTGAAAAGTTTGATGGAGGAAATTGGAGTTGAAAAAAAAGAAGTAGTGGTAATAGGGGATACAAAATACGACATATGCATGTTCAAGATGGCTGGAACGAGGATCGGATTCAATGCAAGAGATGAACTTGCTGACGAAGTCGATTTTATTGTGGAAAAAAGAGATTTAAAGGAATTGATTAAAATATTTGAAAATTATTAAGGTTTATGTTTTCCCTACTAACATTGCTAATATTTGCCCTCCTTTTTTACCTCTTCTACATAATACTATTATCTGCATTTGAGGAAGTGGGATTTAAAAAATGGGAGGCAAGCCTGATTGTCTTCAGCTGCATAATTTTTGGAAAAATCGATTTGCCTTTGCTAGAGTATAATAGATGGGTTATCGCAATAAATGTTGGAGGAGCATTGATTCCCATTATAATAACCATATATCTCATTTTCTCGAGAAAGGTTGCTGGAAGAAGCATATTGGGCATGATAATAGTTGCTTATTTTGCCTACAATGTTACAATGGTTACGGGAGAAGGCGTTGTAGCCATCTTTCCATACTGGCTCATTCCGCCTGTAGTTGCAAGTTTTTATTCAATAGTTGCATCCATAAAAAGTAAAAAGAAAGCAGCTTCCATTGCATATGCCTCTGGAACAATGGGTGTGCTTATAGGTGCTGATTTACTTCATTTAAAAGAACTCCTCCATATGGGCGTGAGAAAGGTTACTGTGGCAAGTATAGGCGGCGCCTCGATACTCGATATGGTCTTTTTAACTGGTATAATAGCTGTTTTAATGGACGCTTTGCTATATGGGAAAGAATAAAAAAGGGGGAAAGGACTTAGCTCACTCCAAGCACCAATGGGCCCAAAATAAAGCCACTTTTTGTTTCTGTTACCCCACCAGCAGTTACAGTTATTGTTGTCGGTCCTATGCCGAATACAAGACCAGATTTTATGGTAGTACTCTCTCCAGGTGCCAATGAGTTAATAGTACCTTCTTTCTTTGCTCCTATGAACACAAGTCCTGTAAGCTCGATACTCCATGGTACATTCTCGGCTGTGGCTGTTCCTACATTGGATACTGTTGCCTTTACTCCGAACCCTCCAGAAACATCAACCGTCAATATGGGTACAGGGAAGGTATTGAAATAAACATCTGCGTTTCCATTTCTCGTATCTGTCCACACCGCTCCTGCCTCGCATATGGCTGCTGTTCTGAATTCTGAAGAAACGCTTCCATCCACTTCATTGAGCTTGATTGGCTCCTCCCATGTTGCTCCCCAGTCCTCACTGTATGTATAATAAAGATTTCCCTGCCTTACAAAAGTGCATATTACTTTTTCTCCAGATATTATCAGGGAAGGATACAAATCGTCTTCTGGAGCATTTGTCACATATGATGTACTCCATGTTGCTCCACCATCTGAAGAATAGAAGCATACAATATCTTGATTTATGTGCTCATCGCTCTGACAGACAATCACTATCTTATCATTGTAAGCAGCCACTGCTGGATACATGGCATAGAACGAAGATGGTATTTCAATCATGTTGCTTCCTGCCAGCGGGTCTTCAAAGCTTCTTACCCACAGCAAAATATTCCATGTTGCTGCCGTTTCATTATACCAGTCATATGCGCAGTAAAACATGTTTCTTGCCTTATCTATGGTTGCTGCAGCATGGGCAGAGTAATTATACTCAGGCCACCAGCTTATCCATCCTGTACCCTCTGCATCTGGGTCTGCAAAGAACATGTGAGGAGCATCAACACATGGATAATCTTCATACTCTGTGGATGCAATTGTTGCTATAACTCCAAACTCCCATGGGTCCTGGCTATTATGACATGCTATTGCTGGCTCCTTGAATTCATACCATCCATATGATGACCAATCCCAATACACGAGACCCCATGTCGCAGTATCTGTTATATCCATTATCTCCATTAAATACATATATGCTGTATTTGGATCTGGCATGAAAGTTCCATAGAATGTATTCCCACCCCAGTGATCAAACGATGGGTAATCCAGTGCGCCTTCAATATTCCAGTATCCCGCTGGCACAAATGTTTCTCCTCCATCCAGAGAAACTGCCATGTATATGTACTGTTCAATTATACTTGGTGCATAGGTATAGCCAGCAAAGAATATCGAGCCAGATGATGCTATTGTTGGGTGAAATTCTGTGTCTTCAGTATTCGCAACAGGTATATTTGTTGGCAAAGCCGTCATTTTGAGTGCATTTTTAATTTCTTTTCCCTCAACCGCCAGAAGTTGTTCATGCCCCCTTGCTTTAATTGGTTTAATGACTGTCGACTCCTTCACATCATGGTCTTTTGTATCTACAACAAAAAGGTTTGCTGATGCTATTGTTGTTATTAACAAAATCCCAACTAACAAAGCTTTTCCTTTCATTTTTACCTCCAAAAGATATAATGAGATTTTAATATATATACATTATCTGGTGAAATATATGTATGCATAAATGAAAGAAAGATGCGCTGGATTAGAATTTTTGAAATTTGCATTCATGTTTCCTTGTTATCGAAAATTTTAAAGGTGTTCTTTACATAAAATATGAGGCGATAAAATGAAAAGAGTGAAAGTTGTTGGAGTTGTGATTGTTTTGTGTCTGATTTTTAGTGCGACAATGGCTGGTTTTCAAAGCATCGAAAAAAGAGAGCATAGTATAGCAGCTGCTGCTGAGAGAATGGAAAATGAGATGATGCTAAAATTTTCTGAACCAATTATTTATGAAGGCAGAGATTATGCAACCGTATCGATAAAAGAGGCCACTTCATATATCAATGATGCTGGCAGCCCCATGCTGCCTGTTATCACAAAAACTTTCATTTTCCCTCTCGGAACAAAAATTGTCAGTGTGGAATGTCTGCCAGACAGCATAAAAACAGCGGAGCTTGATAAAAAAATTGTGCCTGCCATAGGACCGATACCTCTTGATGGCAGCAGGAGAAACATTGAAGTGAAAGAAAATCCAGCCATATATGAAAGCAATGATGTATATCCGGATAAATGGTTCATGTATAATATTGGTGTGGGGCTGTATAATAACGAGCGTGTTA
>JAJRYN010000142.1 GCA_024275755.1 archaeon
ATTGAAAAACTGCCAATTTTAACAAAACAGGACTTGAGAAAACATTTTCCCAATGGCATAGTGCCTGAGGGCTTCAATGTTAAAAAGGCACATATTGTCAGCACCTCCGGCTCAACGGGGCAGCCAGTTTCCGTATATACTGATTTTTATACAATAGTTAAGGCATTGATGGGCTTTATAAGAGAAATAAGAGAATATGATATAAGCTGGAGAAAAGATAGAATGACAATAATAGCAGATTTGACGCCTGGAAGCGCAGAAGAAGCATATTTAAACCAGACTGCCATTCCGAATTTAAAATCAATTTTTTCATTAAATAATATGCAAATCCTTCATGTTGGCGAAGATGTAGAAAAATTAATTGAAAAAATTGATTCATTCAAACCAAAGTTCATTGGAGGTTATCCAGGCGTGCTAAGAGCTTTGGCTGTATTGAAAAGAAAGGGATATGGAAAAAACATTGAGCCAGAAGTAATTGCTTCTTCTGGAGCAGTTTTGGATGAATATACAAAAAAATATATTGAAGAAGCATTCAATGCGAGAGTTTTTGATGTTTATGGCTCAACAGAAGGAGGGCCCATAGCATTTGAATGCAAAAAAGGAAATTATCATATTCATCATGATATGGTTCATGTTGAATTTTTAGATGATAATTTGCAGCCAGTTGAATATGGAAAGCCTGGTCACATAGTTGTTACAAAGTTATATGGAAGCGCTACACCAATAATAAGATACAATGGTTTAAATGACTTTGTCATTCCTCTTGCCAAAAAATGCAACTGCGGAATAAATGCCCCACTAATAGAAAAAATTGGAGGAAGAACAACAGATTCTATTGTTTTACCAAGCGGAAAAATTGTGCCACCTCTTTCAATAACTGGAATACCTGCAAAAGTTATGGAAAGATTAAACAGCTTTATAGTCCAGCAATTTCAGATTATTCAGGAAGAGCCAGATAAAATAAATGTCTATTTAGTTATGGAAGACGGGGCTAAAGAAAAGAAGAGGGTTATGGAAGAAATAAAGAAGGAATTTGAGAAAAAACTGAAGGAGAATGTGAAAATAAATGTTTTTGAAGTAGATGAAATAAAAAGCGATACACTCATTCCAAAAGTAGTTGTATCCAAAGTTGGCATAAGTTGAGTAAAAATATATAAGGCAAAGGTATGCACTAATATGAAAGTTATTGCATTTACAGGAATGCCAGGCTCTGGCAAAACAGAAGCAGTTAATGTGGCAAAAGAGATGGGAATAAAAGTCATAAGCATGGGGGATGAGGTTAGGGAAGAGGTAAAGAGAAGAGGACTAGAAATAAATGATGAAAATCTGGGCAGAATAGCAGATGAGATGAGAAAAAAATATGGAAAGGATATATGGGCAAAAAAATGCTTGGAAAAGATAAAAGGCGAAGAAAAAATAATTGTCATAGATGGAATAAGAAATATCGAAGAAGTAGAGGCGTTTAAAAGCAAAATAAAGAATTTCATTCTTGTAGCAATACATGCTTCGCCATCCACAAGATATCACCGCATGATGAAAAGACGAAGAGAGGACGACAGCATCAATATAGAAGATTTGAAGAGAAGAGAAAAAAGAGAACTTTCATGGGGTCTCGGAGATGTTATTGCAATGGCAGATATTGTCGTGACAAATGAAGGAAGCATGGAAGAATTTAAAGAAAAAATAAGGGAAATATTATCTTGATTTTGGATTTATAATATAGACATGCAATCTTTCGAAAAAGAATCTCTCTTTTGCTATCTCCTTAAAATCATAAATATCTTTAAAATCTTCTTTCAATGTTTCGATATCTGTTAAGCTGCTCATTACCACGTATATCTTTCCCCCTTTATTCAAATGATTTCTTGCCTGTTTCAGAAATTCTTTTATTATTTCTATCCCTTTTTCTCCTCCATCCCAAGCAATATCCTCATTTTTTGTGGGTAGATAGGGGGGATTGAATACAATTAAATCGAATTTTTCTTTTATGTCTGAAAATAGATTGCTTCTAACGCATTTTATTTTAAATCCGTTTTTTTCGGCATTTATTTTTGTATTTTCTATTGCTTTTTCATTCACATCTGCTGCTGTAACATTGCATCCATATTTTGCCAAGTGTAAGGCTATAATTCCTATTCCGCATCCCATGTCAAGGGCTTTTTCTTTTCCCTCAACTTCTATCGCTTTTATAAGCAAGTAGCTATCTTCAGCGGGTCTGTACACGCCATTCAATACGTCTATTTTTAGGTTAGCATCTATTTTCACAATGGAATAATCTTTCACCATTGAAAAATTTGTTTGTAACTTTGAAAAAGTAGAAAGGCAAAAAATTTTTCTTTCATCGTATATTACAGCATCATGAAACTGAAATGGCTCGGGCATTCCTGCTTTATTATTGAAGGTAATGATAAAATAATAATAGATCCATTCATCACAGGCAATCCTTTATGCAGTGAGAAGCTGGATAATATAAGCGTGGACATAGTTGCAATAACTCATGGTCATGGTGATCATCTCGGAGATGGCATAGAAATAGCTAAAAAGAACGATGCAACATTGGTAGCAATCCATGAAATTGCTCAGTATGCTGCTGGAAAAGGAGCAAAAGCAGAAGGGATAAACATGGGCGGCGGCGTGAAAGTAAAGAATACGGAAATTATAATGACGCCTGCCTGGCATTCCTCGGGCTTGGATGAAACAAACTTTGCCATCGCAACATGCCCCGCTGGCTTGATAATAAATTCTGGCAAAGTTATTTATCATGCTGGAGACACTGCTTTATTTTCTGATATGAAGCTAATTGGGGAACTTTACAAGCCGGATATTGCTTTACTGCCTATAGGAGGGAGATATACAATGGATGCAAAACAAGCTGCCATGGCAGCAGAATGGATAAAGGCTAGAGTAAATATCCCGATGCATTACAATACCTTCGATGTTATAAAGCAGGATCCCAATGAATTCAAAAGTCTGGCAGAAGAAAAAGGAGCAGAAGTTATAATATTGAGGCCGGGAGAGGAAATAGAAATCTAGATTATTCCTCTTTCTCTTAAAATTTGCATGCATTCCTCAACTATTTTTTCTTTCTCTTTTTCTGCATTTATTATGAAAATTCTTTCTTGCTCTTTTTTTGCTATTTCTATATAATTGTTCTGTACCTTTTTTAAAAAATCCACATATTCGTACAGTGTAAGTTTTCTATCTTTTATTCTTTCAATCGCTTTTTCTGGCTCAATATAAAGCAGGAAAGTTAAATCTGGTTTAATAAAGAAAGGTTGGTGCACTTCTCTAATCCATTCCTCCGCATTCTTAATGCCAAGATGTTCTTTCTGATATGCAAATGTTGAGTCGATAAAGCGGTCACATATTACTATTTTCCCTTCTTTCATCCAGTTTTTTATTTCCTTTATATGCTCGTTCCTATCAGCCATGAAAAGAAGAGCAATTGTTATTCCATCTCTTTTTTCCTCCAGAGCCCTTTTCACACTTTTTCCAATCCAGCTATCTGTAGGCTCTGCTGTTAAAACTGCTTTATCCCCCAGCTTTTCATGCAATAATTTGGCAATTGTTGTTTTTCCTGAGCCATCTATTCCTTCAAATGTTATCAGTTTTCCCTTCATTAAAATGAATAAGGATACTAGATATATTTATTGTGTTATACTCTCCTAAATCCTCTCCTGACAAAGGAAGAAAAAGAGTAAATCTGGCATTTTAAAGGATGCCAGAATGTTCGCCCTCCTTTTACCTTTGTCCTTCCTTTCAAAATTTCCTCTATGACATCATCGATACTCTCTGCATTCATTATTGTATAAGCCACTCCTGCCTCCCATAAATAATGAGCATCGCTTCCTGCCGTGCACGGCAAATTTTTTTCTTTTGCAAATTGCAATGCTTTTATATTTTGAGAGGGGAAACTTCTGCCATTTATTGCTTCTATTACATCTGTTTTAATCATGGGACGAGAAAATCGAAAAGGATGAGCTAATATAGCTATGCCACCTTTATCATGTATTTCATCCAGTGCTTCCTCCACCTCTCTGCTCTTTATCTCTTCATATATACCAAAAGCAAGTACATGGCCTTTGCCAGTTTTTATTTCCATTCCAGGTATTACCAGAAAATCCTTTTCGACATTTATGGCTCTTAAAGCCCCTTTAACTGTGTCATGATCAACAACAGCCATTCCTCTGAAGCCCTTCTTTTTCAAATATTTCGCCATTGTTTCAGGTTTTTCTATACCATCCAAGGAGTAGCAGGTGTGAATGTGCAAGTCAAACATAAATTGCTATATTCTCCGAATATTAATCTTTTCCTTAAAATTCATTTGGCAAACTGAAAAATTAGTTTGCACTGGCAAATCGATGCAAAATGGGAACAACCTTTATTCGATTGATATTGATTTTGAAGGTTGGCGCGCTACTACTAACAATGCCGGTCGTCCTTCAAATTCTATCTTCTTTGGATATATTTCTATCTCTCTTATTGTTCCATCTTTAAACTTGAATTTGTATTTCCTGGGTTTTCCTTCAGCTTTTCCTTCCATCATTTTTCTATAATTTTCCATTATTCTTTCCTTATCCTCGTCTGCAACAATTTCTAGGAAATGCTTTCCGATGACTTCCTCTGCTCTGTATCCTGTGATCCCGACTTTCTTATTCAAAAACTTTATTTTTCCATCTTGCACAACTACAATCAAATCGGATATTTCCTCAATAATGTGTTCATAAAGCTGTCTTATTCTTCTCTCTTTTTCAATAACATAATTCTTAACTGTTATGTCTTTAGCACATCCGGCATAAAGATTTTTATCAATTCTAACAACATCAAGCAACAAATCAATTTTCTTCCCATCTTTCCTTATCCCTTTTACCTCGTAATCCTTTAGGTTTCCTGTTTTCACCCTTTCTTTCAACTGTTCATTTTCAAAGAATTCATTGATATCCTTTCCTATAACTTCTTCTTTACTTGCATACCCAAGATGACTGAAAAATTCATAGTTACATTCCTTAAGCTTATAATCTTTAGA
>JAJRYN010000143.1 GCA_024275755.1 archaeon
ATCCTTCTTAACGACTGCGAGCATCGATGAAGAGCATTTGGGACATTTAACAGGAGCCCTATAAACACGGGTTTCCATGCTATTGTTGCAGTTCATACAGATTATTTTTATTCTTGTTTCCTCCAGTCTTCTTTTCAATGCATCTAATGTTGCTAAATCGATGCCGAAAGGCTTCAAAAATTCCTGTCTAGCCTTTTCTCCTTCAAATGATATTGGCGAGAGTGGCTGTATCTCGATTTTTATCTCTCCATTTCTTATCATCTTTAATGCTTTGATTGTATTTTCAATATCCATTCTGTCCCATATTGCTTTTTCAATAACTTCCTCCATAAAAGGTGTCCTATCAAAAATTTCCATCAGTCTTTCAACAGAGAATCTGTCATAATCAGCATCTTTCTCCAGTATGCCGAATTTTCTCGCAACTTTTACCACTTCCCATTTAATAAAGAGGGATTTTTTTAGAATAATGCGGAGTAATGGCTCAACAGCTTTCGGCTCTATGCTTAGTAAAATATCTTTCACCAATTCTGCACTAACAGAAGAGGGGACTTTAAAATATATTCTGTAAGCATCACTTCCCATAGCTACACTTTCTCCTATCCTCTGAGCAAGTAAAGAGGCGATTAATTTGCTTAGAGTTTCATTCACTTTTGTTCCAAAATGAGTGTTTATGTAAATAACATTTCTTCCATATTCAATTGTAATCAATCTATCACATGGTAGTTTAAATTTCCCGCCAAGCTGCTCATCTATTTCTTCCTTAATTGTTGCATCCTTTATTTTTCCCTCTGCCACCATTCTTCGTAATTTCCCTACTTCTCTTGCCACCTCAAATGGCACAGGGATTTCTTCTCCTATCCAATCTGGCACGATATATGTTTTTGATGCAGGAGAGACATATATTGCCTCATTTTTCTTCACCACCTCCCATGCTCTCCCCTTCATTATAAATCTGGCGCCGACTTCACAATAACTGCTTACAAAACTTTCATCCAGTTTTCCAATTTTTTTATTGGAAGAGATATCCACGACTTCATAACTCTTTTCATCTGGAATCATTGAAATATTGTCTATGAAATAGAATGTGGATTTTTTCTTTCTTTCTATTTTTCCATTATTCAGCCATATTGTACCCTGTCTATGCAGCTGTTCCACAACTTCATAAAATTTCTCTCTTTTTAATTCATTGAAAGGATATGCTCTCCTGACTATCTCATAAATTTTTTCTGTGTCTATGCTTCCATATTCCACTGCTATTGATATGATTTGATTTGCCAAAACTGCGAGAGGATTTTTCCTTATTTTTATCCTTTCTATTTCATGCTTTAACGCCTTCTTTGCTATTACCAGAGCTTCAGCATATTCTTCAGCATTTATTGCAAGAATTTTTCCTTTAGAAATTCTGCCAACTTTATGTCCACTTCTCCCAACTCTCTGAACAAGCCTTGTAACCTGGCGGGGCGAGTTATACTGCAGAACAAAATCTGCATGTCCTATATCTATTCCTAACTCGAGGGAGGAGGTGCATATTAAAGCTTTTATTTTACCATTCTTAAATTTCTCCTCTGCCTCTATTCTTGCTTCTTTTGACAAAGAGCCGTGATGGACCTCTATATCCGCCTTTATTTCCCTCAGCCTAGCTGCAAGGATTTCGGCAGCATCTCTCGTATTTACAAAGAATAGGGTTGCTTCATGTTCATCAATGATTTCCTTTATTCTCCTCAGCAATGCAGCTGATTTTGCATCCAGCTCCAGCTTTTCAGCCAGCTCATAATCTTCTTTTTTTACTTCTGGATTTTCAACCTCTATTTCCATTTTCTTTTCTTCCATTGCATTTATTATTTCCACCTCTCTCTGCCCACCCAAAAATCTTGCTATCTCTTCCGGATTTCCAACTGTGGCTGATAACCCTATTATTTGAAAATCTCCAGCCAGCTCATAAAGCCTTTCTAATGCAACCGCAAGCTGAGCACCTCTTTCATCCTCTGCCAGTTCATGAATTTCATCCACAACAACCCATTTTACATTTTTCAATGATTGTCTCAATCTTTTTCCTGTGAATAAGATTTGCAGCGTTTCCGGCGTTGTAATTAGCATATCCGGTGGCTTTATTGCCTGCCTCCTTCTTTCTTTTTCAGGTGTATCGCCATGGCGAACAGCAATTTTTATTCCCAGTTCTTTTCCCCAGTAAAAGGTGCGACGCAGCATATCACGATTTAAAGCCCTCAGCGGAGTAATGTAGATAATACTGATGCCTTTCATATCATATTTTTCTTTTCTATCCAAAAACATGTGGAAGATTGGCAGCAGGGCAGCTTCTGTTTTTCCTAAGCCTGTTGGGGCAATAATTAAGCAATTTTTACCCTTCAGTATTTCTGGGATTGCCTTAATCTGGGGTAAAGTAAGTTCATCAATGCCAAGTTGCTGCATTACCTGCTTTATCTTTGGATGTAACACATTTACTACAACAAAAGAAGTTTAAATAAGTGATGATGCCTTTTTTCTTGCCTCTTCATAAACTTCTTTCATCGCTACCTTTTTCTCTATAGCAATTCTTTTGCAATCCTCATATTCTGGCGAGATGCTTGCAACTTTTCCATTATAATATCCAATTTTTACTCTGACTTCTCCATATTTTGTCTTCGCTGTCACAACTTTTCTCTCCAGCTTGTCCCTCCTCGCCTTCCAGAATCTCATGCCAAATGTTGTTGTCTCCTCAAATAAAATTTTCTTTACTTCCTCCATTTTTTCATGCGTTACCAGCACTTTCAAAAGAAAGCCTGTTCTTCCTTTTTTCATCATAATGGGCATAACAAAAGCGTCCAAAGCCCCTGCCTCTATAAGCTTCTCAATAACATATGGAAAAATTTCTGGGTTCATGTCGTCTACATTTGTTTCGATAATATACACGCCATCTTTATCAATTTCTCTGCCAATTATTATCCTCAAAACATTTGGAAAATCAAACTTTTTCTTTCCCATTCCATAGCCTATCTTTTCCACTTCCATCTCTGGATGGAAAAATTCAGCCATGCTAAGCAAAGCAGCTCCTGTAGGCGTTGTTAGCTCAGCTGGGATAGAAGAAAAGACAACTGGCTTTCCCTTCAGCAATTCCAGAGTGGCAGGAGCAGGCACAGGCAATATGCCGTGCCTGCACTTTACTTTTCCCTTTCCAAGAAGAACGGGAGAAGAATATAACTTTTCTATTCCCAAGTTCTTCATTGCAATTAATGAGCCAACTATGTCAACGATGGTATCCACTGCTCCAAGTTCATGAAAATGCACTTTATCAATGCTTATTCCATGAATTTTTGCCTCTATCTTTGCCAGTTTTCTGAAAATTTCTTTTGCCTTTTGCTTAACATCTTCATCGATGCTGCTTTCATCAATTATTTTCAGAATATCATTGAGATTTCTCTCCTTTTTATCTTCCGAATGGATATAAAGAGATGTGCCCTCTATCACGTCTTTTTCTTTTTTTGCCTCTATTTCAAATTCAATTCCAAGTTTCTTTAGCTCTTTTTTCAATTTATTTACAGAAAAGCCCGCATCAATTAGGGCTGCAAGAAACATGTCTCCGCTTATGCCAGAGATTATATCAACATAGGCAATCATCTACATAATAAATGATATGGAAATATAATAATATGTAAGATTATTTTTCGCAGTTGCATCTTTTCTTTTCATTTATCTTTTCCATTATCAAATGCGCTGCTATACCAGCGCCAAATCCATTATCAATATTAACAACGACTATGCCTGGCGAGCAGCTATTCAGCATTGCCATTAAAGCTGCTAAGCCATTTATTCCAGTTCCATATCCAACGCTTGTGGGAACAGCTATAATGGGAGCGGAGGTGAAATTGGAGATTAAAGTTGGCAATATACCGTCCATTCCTGCAACAGCTATAACAACGCTTGCATCTCCTATCTCTTCCATATGACTTATAAGCCTGTGTATGCCCGCTGCTCCAACATCATATATTTTTTTAACTTCATTTCCTAGTTCTTCAACGGTTATTGCTGCTTCCTCTGCTATGCTTATGTCGCTGCTTCCTGCTGATACTACCAGAATATAGCCATTTTTCCTTATCTTTTCCTTTTTTCCTATTACAATCAGCTGGCATTCCTTGTAATATCTGCAATTTTTTATGTCCTTAAGCTCACTGTAAATTTCCTTGCTTGCCCTTGTAATAAAAATTTTTTCCTTGTTCAGCATTTCCATAACAATCTTTTTAATCTGCTCCTTTGTTTTTCCTGGAGCGTATATTGCCTCAGGAATTCCTCGTCTTAAACGGCGATGGAAATCAATTTTGGCAAATCCTATATCTTTAAAAGGAAGGTGCTGCAATAATTTTATGGCTTCTTCAACACTCACGCTGCCTTCCTTTACTTTCTTTAATAATTCTTCAACATCCATCTATGCCAATTAAATTGCAAAATTTAAATGTTTCATATTATTGCCTTTTAATGAAATGGAAATATGTTGCTTTGATAGTAGCCATCGCCTTCATTGCGTCATTAATTTTATTTCCCAACATAGTATATGATAGATTCATATGGAAATATTTTGTTGGGCCTGTAATAGCAGACGCAACAGGAAAACCAGTAGAATATCATGGTGTGACAGCATATGAGGGATATTCTATTGTATCGGAAATAGTATATGGCATTTTCTTGGTGGCTTTCATCTATATCCTTTACCTTTTCTTTGAGAGATATAATATAAAAGTTAATCTGAAATTTATTCTGGCGGCACTTCCATTCATTTTATACGGCTCAGTTGCAAGAGTTTTGGAAGATGCAGGAGTATTCAATAAGCCATTGTCATATCTATTTATATCTCCTGTAATTTACATTCAAATTGGCATTCTGTTTTTTATTTCTGTATTCTATGGCATTCGCTTTAAAGATAACAGAACATTTGTATATAGCCTAGTGTTAAAAAACATAATCTATGTTTTCATCTATATTTTTATTTTCACAAAGTATTGCAGATATAATTTGCATCCTGTTTTATTTGCCCTCCTATCCGTTTTTTCTTTTGCTATCTATTTAAAATTCAGGGAAAGGGATTATATCGCCTCTCTTTTCTCCTTTGGCTTTCTCATACTGGCTGCATCATCATCCATGCTGATTTATTACGCCATTAAAAATGCACATTTTGATTTTCGTATATTGATTGCTCCTGCTATTGCTTTTGTTATTACCGCTGCAATATACATTGCAGCAAAATATTATGGATTTGAATTATTAAGTGACAAATTAAATTCTCTCCTTATCTTCGGACATATGATAGATGCAATAACAACATATTTTGCTGTCGTAGATCCATTAAATTTTGGCATAAATTATGGAGAAAAGCATCCGCTGCCAGATTTTCTGATGAAGAATTTTTATGGCATTGGTTATCCACTGCTAAAATTATTGGTTGTTCTTGGTATAATATACGCCATAGATGATTTGAAAGTCAACTTAAAAAACACAATAAAATTCTTCATTTTATTCCTCGGCTTATCTCCTGGCTTGAGGGATTTGTTGAGGATTTTGATAGGAGTGTAGCATGCTAAAAATTGAAAAAAAGGCATAGCATATTTTCTAATGAAATGTATGAAAATGGAAATTTTTCCGCTGAATAAAATGCCAAAAAATTTGTACAAAAATATTTCACGCAATAAGCAGCGAAGTCATTCATATAAATTTTTATATCTTTGCTTCTTTTATCCTCATGAAGATTCTCTTTATCCACGCAGATTTTATAGAATACGAGGCAAAGGAGAAGGCAATTGAGAGTGCCGAAGAGATTCAAAACAAAAAGGACAGAATGGAAGAAGCTTTGGTGGCATTTATTTCTGTTGAGGAAGATGATGAATGGCATGAAAAGGCGGTAGAGGAAATAAAAAATGTTGCCTCCATGCTCAACACAAAAAACATCATGCTTTACCCCTATGCTCACCTTTCAAGCAATTTAGCATCGCCAGAAAAGGCAGTTGAAATATTGAAAGCAATAGAAGAAGAGTTGGGCAACGAATATAATGTCAAGAGAGCTCCTTTTGGATGGTATAAGGCATTTAAAATAAGCTGCAAAGGACATCCCCTGGCAGAGTTGTCAAGACAGATAGAATGTAAAAAAGAGGAAGAAGTAAAGGAGGAAGTAAAATCAGAGTGGTATATTTTAACTCCTGATGGCGAATTAATAGAAGCGGAAAAATTTGATTTTACAGGCCATGAAGAGCTAAAGAAATTTTATGAATATGAAGCCTTTGGAAGCAGAAAGGCAGAGGAGGAACCAGCTCACATTAGATTGATGATAGAACATGAGCTTGTTGACTATGAGCCAGGCTCAGACTATGGCAACATGAGATGGTATCCGAAAGGATATTTGATTAAGCGCCTGCTGGAAGAAAAAGTGGAGGAGATGTGTCTTGACTTGGGCGCGATGGAAGTGGAAACGCCCATAATGTATGATGTGAATCATCCTGCACTGAGTAAATACATAAAAAAATTTCCAGCCCGACAATACAGAGTCAAAACAGATAAGGGAAAAGAAATGTTTCTGCGATTCGCTGCCTGCTTTGGCCAGTATTTGATGGCGAGAGAGATGATTATGTCATACAAAAATTTGCCTTTGCGTCTTTTTGAACTGGCAAAATCTTTCCGTAAGGAGCAGCATGGAGAGGTTACAGGCATAAAAAGGTTGCGTGCCTTCACAATGCCAGATATGCATACAATCTGCAGGGACGAAAAGCAGGCATTGGAGGAATTCAAAAAACAATTTTTGTTATCTCTGGAGTGGGCTAAAATTATTGAAATTGACGGAGAGATTGCAATAAGATTTGTGAGGGAATTTTTTGAGAAGAATAAAAAATTTGCCATTGAACTTGTTAAGGCATGGGGAAAGCCCGTGTTGATAGAAATGTGGGATAAGAGATATTTCTATTTTGTAATGAAATTTGAAATAAATATGAATGACTCTGTTGGCAAAGCATTTGCTTTATCAACTGTGCAAATAGACGTTGAAAATCCAAAATCATTTGATATAACATATATCGATGAAAATAATGAGAAGAAATACCCGTATCTCCTTCATGCCTCGATATCTGGAGGAATAGACAGATGTGTGTGCGCTTTGCTTGAGAAGGAAGCAATGAAAATGCGGCAGGGCAAAAAAGGCTCATTTCCATTCTGGCTTGCCCCCACACAAGTAAGGCTTATTCCAGTAAGTGATGAATATGTGGAGGAATGCATTGAACTGGCCAGCAAGATAAAGGCGAGAGTTGACATAGATGACAGAGATGGCAGCGTATCAAAGAAAATAAGAGAGGCAGAGAGAGAATGGATTCCCATAATAATAGTGTATGGAGAAAAGGAAAGAGAAGGCATTTTCAAGCCAAGATACAGATTTGAATGCAGCGAAAACGAAGTCACAATTGAAAAATTAAATGAAATAATAGCTGAAAGAATGGCAGGATTTCCTTTCAGAAAACTTCCCATGCCTATTTTGCTGAGTAAAAGGCCCAAATTTAAATGATTATCTCCTTATCCATATTGCAATCATTGCCAGCCCCACAACAACCAAGAAGGCAGGCACTATTATCTGCATGAACATCAGCAGGAAAGAAGCTTCTCGTGCCTTTTCCACCATATGATCTACTGATTTCTCGCTTGTCCAATATGTCAAATCAAGCACTTTCACTTTATTTCCTGAGAGTTTTTCTATCTGCTTCTTCTGCATTTTTGCGCTTTCTATGCTGCCAATCAAATCCTTGCTTTTGAGATTGACTTTCAAAGCGGGGACTTTTGAATTTGAGAGTTTAATAAGTTCCATCATTTGTTTTGCCTGCTCCGCCATTTCTTGCTGCGTATCCTCAGGGAAGGAAAGAGTTAATTTGTAGACATCTATCCAGAATAAACCTCTGATTCCAAGGAATGTTTCCAATGGATTTATTTTCTTGACGGATTCTTTTTTCATATCAATTACTATTCCAGTGTTTGGTTCAACCCAGTAATTTGTTGTTGTTATGTATCTAACAGTCATTTCCATACCCATTGTATCATCTTTTACAATTCTATCTTCCTTGGTCTGGAAAAGATATGTATGCACTCCATTGTGGTCTTCCTCTCTCACAAAATATACCACAGAAGGAGCATTTATTTCTGGGTTCCACATTAAATAACTTCTTTTTTCTGTTCCTGGAGGAAATGTATATAAGCCTTCCCTCGGCCTATCCCCGTAATTTTTTGCTTCTTCTGCAGTGTCAGCATATACGCCATGATATTCTGTTTTGCATGCAATATCTATTTTTTCTCCAGTTTTTCTGTCATATACTGTTGTTTCATCTTTTAGGAGTAAAACTTTATTTCCTTCTTCCCAGTAAACATTTTCGACATTTATTTTTCTGATCATCTCTATGCTCTTCTTTCCTTCTGTAGCAGCCCATAACTCGCCCTCCATTTTTACTTCTCCGGCGAAATTCTCGGGAATTGTATGCAAGTCTGGAAATACTGCATTTACTTGGCCGGTTTTTTCAACATAAACAACACTACCTGAAGTAGGCTCGACATAATATGTTGTGGTTCCATCATAGTATAACTCGACAAATCTATCGCTCATTCCTTCTATACTTTCCTTTCCAATATAATAGTTATCAACATCAACCACATACTTGTAAGTTTTCAATCCAACAATTTCCTCCTCGCCTTTGTATTTAGCTACAGAAACATTATTTATGTCTGGATTCCAGAGAAGATAATTCTTCTTTTGAACACCTATTGGAAAAGACATGAGTCCTTTTTTATTGCTCAGCATCTGTATATACTCCAGAGTATACGGATTTACAGCATCCACAGATGATGAGCAAAGCTCTTCTATTCTATTTCCATTCTCATCTTCTGCTATAACTTCGTTTTTTACCAGATAATAATTATCTGTAGCA
Organism: archaeon; assembly: GCA_024275755.1. Classification (GTDB taxonomy): domain Archaea; phylum Thermoplasmatota; class E2; order UBA202; family JdFR-43; genus JdFR-43. The sequence goes on from JAJRYN010000143.1 coordinate 8,937, forward strand.
TTCTCAACCTCTACATGGTTGCATACAGTCACATTGAAATTTTCATATTGTGCAGTGGTGGTGTTGAGCATGCTTATATTGCCAGTCAAGTACACACTTATGTTGAGATTACTTGGTAATTTATGTAAATCGGGGAAAACAGCATATTGACTTACATGCTTCTGCAAATCTATTATTGTGCCTGTTTGAGGCTCAACCCATGCAAAGATTTCTCCGCTATAATACATTTTTGCTTCTGGAAGTGTTGGAAGATAACCAGTAAAAACGTTTTCTTGGCTTCCATAATATTTATAAGTTTTTATTCCTGCCCGGATTTCTTCTCCCAAAAAATGAGCTGTAGCAACAGCCTCCTCTGGTTCTATGTAGCCTTTCTTGCAGGCATCATCCAAATCGCTGTTCCATACTTCGTAATTTTTCTTTTCCACACCTATTGGAAAGAGCCACTGCCCTAGCCTGTCCAAGTCTCCATATCCCGCTATATTCTCCGTCGTATATGGATCGACACCATATATCTTTGTCATTCTGAAATCCTCTAGTTCCTCATTTGTATATTTATCTCTCACTTCTATATCTTCCCTTACAATCAAAACTCCATTTTCTTCTCTTAAAGCCTTTATGTGCCTTATTATTGTTACATCTCTATATTCCATTTCAAGTGTTTTTTCATTGAGCATGCCAAGTTTTCCATCATAGTATATAACTTCGTTTAAATCATCCGGGAGTCTCTTCATCGAAGGAACCACATAAAATGCTAATGATGGTGAGATGAGAAAGAATATTATTGCTACTATGGCGAGCAAATCCCTCTTTTTCATAAAAAAGAATATAGAAATGCTTTAAGAAAGTTTTGAAGTTAGAAGATTATAAATTTTCTATCTGATTCATCTTTATGGAAAAGAAAATATGGATTGTGCTATCAAGAGTGCTTGAAATAATTCTTTTCATAATGGGCGTATGGAGTGTATGGAAAAAAGACTGGCTATGGGCTTTTGCATGTTTCTTCGGTTTTTTACTGGCAATATCCCCTATCATAATAAAAAGGAATATCAAATTCTCTGTTCACTGGCTCATTGAATTTTTGCTTGTCTTTGCCATTTCCTTACATGTATGGGGTGGTGTGCTACACCTCTATTCTCTGCCTTTTTACGATAAAATAGCCCATTTTCTTGCATCCGCCATAGTAGCTTTCTTTGCCTTAATCGTCATATACATTTTAGATGTTTTTTCTCCCCGCATTCACATGGATTTGGTGATGATTGGATTTTTCATAGCGATTTTTACCATAGCCATGGGAGCAATGTGGGAAATAGCCGAATTTATTTCTGATGAAATTTTTTCCGGCGGGAAGCCAGTGGCGCAGATTAGTCTACAAAACACAATGTGGGACATAATTGCTGATACCATAGCGGGAATCTTGATGGGAATAAGGGGAGCGATAGGAATAAGAAAGGGAGAATTCAAGGAAATTCTATTTCAGCTAAGTAAGGAGGCGAAAAAGCTTAATTCTCGCTTTTTAAATGCAAGGAGTAAAGCCATTTCATCGCTCAAAAAAACTATAGAAAAGGGAAAGATAGATGAAAAAGCACTCCCGATAGTTAAAAAAATAAATGCAATAGGTGATTTTTTCACAACAAGCAGCTGCTCAGGCAGGATAGCAGTTCTTGAGATACCTTCATTTGGCCAAAAAAGAAAAGCCAGATTTCTTGGCAAATGGCACAGGAAAGTAAGTTTTGAAGAAGTGTCAGAAACACTAAAAAAAGCAAAGAAGGGAGAAATCTGGTTCCTGGTGCAATCACCTATTTTTCACGTTTCTACCATATCAATGGGCGATGCCAAAAAATTGCTTAACATAGCAAATCAGAGTGGTTTTAAATATTCATCAATAAAGACAGTAAATGGGAAAATTGTTGTTGAAATACTCGGCACAGAGAGAATAGATGCACCATTAGGTATAGATGGAAATATTTATGGAGGAGAGGAATACATAAAAATTCTAGTAGAAATAGCAAATAAAATGATGGAAAAAATGGAAAAAAAGCTAAAGAGGCTGGAGAAAAATCTTGATTTGCTGAGATAATCAATCCATGTATCTTCCGCCATTAATGTCTAATACTTCTCCTGTAACATATTCATTTTCAATCAGGAATTTTACTGCATGAGCTATTTCTTCTGGCTTTGCTATTCTTTTGAGTGGAGAAAGCTCTTTCAATTTTTCCTTAATTTCTTCGCTTAAAAGTCCTGTATCAACAGGGCCTGGTGCAACAGCATTGACTCTTATGCCATATTTAGCCAGCTCCTTAGCTAAAGAAAATGTTATGCCTATCACACCTGCTTTACTTGCTGCATAATGGGCGCCTATGCTACCACCTTCTTTGCCAGCTATCGAGCTCATATTAATGATGCATCCTTTTGCTTTAATTAAATATGGGAGAGCTGCTTTACAACAATAAAATACACCACTTAAATTCACTTCTATTACTTTCTGCCAGTCTTCTATAGTTATTGTATTAAGCGATGTATATTTGCCCACAATGCCTGCATTATTTACAAGAACATCTATACCACCATATTTATTCCCTATGTTATCAAATGTTTTCTTGACCTCTTCCCAGTTTGTAACATCCATTTTATGAAATTCTGCATTTCCGTACTGATGGAGTTGCTCTGCTGTTTCCATTGCTTCTTTCTCTCCGCTTCTGTAAGTAAAAACAACATCATAACCATTTTTGACAAGCATTACTGCAATAGCTTTTCCTATCCCTCTATTTCCTCCCGTAACCACACCAACTGCCATAATGGCATAATGGAAGCAGATATTTATATCTAAAGGCAACTATAAGAAATTAAAAAACATCTATTAAGCCGGTAAAGCCATCCATTTCTTTTCATTTAAACTCTTTTGCGTTGCTTTTAAATACATAATCAACATTTCTTTTGGATAAAATGAAAGTATCTGAATTAAGACCGAATAGTAACGTTGATGAAATTATTTTGAAAATAATTGAGAAGAAGGAGACAAGAAAAGTTATGAAAAGATTCGGAGGAAGTGCTAGAGTTTGTGATTTGGTTGGCCAAGATGAAAATGGGGATACAGTGCAGATTACTTTGTGGAACGATGAAATAGAATTAGTTGATATAAATGAAACAATTAAGATAATAGATGGATGGGTAAAAGAATGGAATAATCAGCTTCAAATATCAACAGGGAGAAAAGGAAGGATAGAGAAGGTGGAATAAAGAGAGAAAATCCCCTATCTCTATTTCTTTTTTTCTTTTTATTGAAAATGCTGTCATACATATAGCACCAATCAACAAAATTATATCAAATCCTGGAATTCCTTTTTTCTCCTTTTGCATTTCAACGGAAAATTGTGAGACATCGCTTCCAGTATTTATTCCATCTGTTGCAACCACTTTTATTTTATAAGTTCCATTTAGCATAGAAAAGTCGGCAGTAAATGAAGTGTTCTCCATCTCAATTGCAAGCGGGAACCATTCTTTGCCATCCTCGCTTATTAACAAATTGAACCACATTTTGTCTCCATCTGCATCAAATGCATCCCATTTTATAGTGTATAAGCCTTTTTTCACACTCTCATTTGATGGCTGTATTATGCTCACCTGCGGTGCATTTTTGCTTACATTTCTCACTGCCAGAATTTTTCCAGATGATACATTTGCTATCTCTATTTTTGCTATGTCATCAAGCCATTCCAAACGGAAAGAAAATATAGTTTCATTTACTTTTATTCCTCCTGTATCTCCTATATTAAGTATAAAACTTATGTTAAAGCCTGTTTCATTTATAAGGCTACCATTTTCATCATAAACTCTGATAACATAATCTCCATATCCTCCCCATTCCATATCCACATAGCCATCCAGCTTATACCATGGATAAAGTGTTATACTATCATTTTTATCTATCATGCCAACTATGCCAATCGTTTCTGGATCTCTCTGCTGATTAAATCTCTGCAACAATATCTTGAAATTTGGCTTCTTAATCCATGATTTTTGCGTCGCCTCCCATATTGGATATGTGCGCCACATCAAATCCCTGTTATTTTCGGAATTAAGCACATCTATTTTTCTATTAACCCAGTAACCAACTGCTTTGTATGGCGTGCCAGCTGTATAGGATTCATCTAAGCCATACGTGTGGCTAATTTCGTGAACTGCCGTCTTGGAACGCTGACTCCAGTTAACTATCACTCCTTGCTTTGAATTTCCATTCGACTGCGACATAATCGCCATTCCATTTGCTCCCTCCAAAATATCCGGATGCACCAAGAAAACTATTCTGTCATACAGGGTCATCCATGAGGCAGCGGCGCTCGCCCTATATAATTGCAGCCTCACTTTGTATCTTTGATTTGGAGTAAGTCCTTTATATGTAGCCAAGCTATTAACAGTAATTCCATCTACTTTTATGTCCTTTTTAAGATTTCCAAGCCAGGAGCGAACTGTGAAAAGCCCTCCTTCCCTCAGCGGATATATAGCAAGCCACCATGGCTCCAAATCATTCCATCTCCATATATCAAAGGCAGTTCCACCAGTTGCTGGAATTTTCAAATCATCTGGAAAATTTGGACCATTGCTAAAAGTAAATGGAACAAATAAAACCTTCAAATCATGTGTATAATATATCTTTACTCTGACTATCACTTTCTTGCATTGATAATCGGCAGGGGGCTTGGTTGGATCTGGATCAAGATATAAAACAATGCTTCCATCCTTAATTTTTGGATTTTCTCCCCATCTCTCCCATTGAAAGGGTTGATTAGGCAAGGGAGCGGGATATTTAAATGTCATTTTTGTTTTTGCTGGAACTGTAACAGGAGCAGATCGCCATATTTCCTTGTCATCTGGGTATATTTTGAATACAAAGCTAAATGTTTTAGGAGAGTTGTAATTATTATGCACCTTTATTTTAATCTCATTTCTTTCATTGTATGGATATCCAAACAAATAGGTATTTTTCCCTGCAACCATTCCAAGTTTTGCTGTCCATATACATGGCCCTCCTTCCAAATCATCACCATACAGAGGGTCTGATTGATAAACAACCTGCACTGGCTGGAAAACAGACTCGATAAGCAATCCTTCTTCAATGGCCACTGTAATTTCTATGCTTTCAGAATTATTATTTCCTGCTTCATCAACAACAAAAATTTTTATGATATTTTTACCTTCTTTTAACTCCAAGCTTACTTCAAACTGGATTTTTTGTTGCTTTCCCTCTAATGAAAAAACCTTGGATGCTCTTTTTCCATCCCATATATGTATGTAGCCCCATGAAGAAATACCAACATTATCGGCTGCATTTCCTACAATATTTATGATTTTATCCTCTACCACACTCCCATTTACAGGATATTCAATGTTAATATCAGGCGGTTCAGTATCTGGAGTATAAAACACCACTATTTCATCAAATCCTGTTGCCCCACAGGCTCCCATTGCACTTACATTTATACTGTTCCATCCTTCATGCAATGTAATTGGAAATTCAAATTCGTATGTAGGAACAGGTGTTTCAATATACCATGAATTGCTATAGCTACCATTTTCCCATTTATGGGTGTAATTAAGCAAAACTATTCCGCATTCTTCATTTGCATATCCAGAAACATTTATTTCTGGATTTGTAACCACGCTTTCATCTTCAGGAGATGTTATATTAACAACGCATACGCATGTATACTGCGTAGCAACTTTTCCAGCAAAACTTTCGTCATCCTCTCTCATAATGCTGGAGAAAAGAATGCTTATAAACACTAATACTGCCAAAAACACCAATAATCTTTTTATTTTCATATTTTCGCCTCCCTAAATCTAACTTCTTTATTATTTATAAAGTTATTTTCAATTTTTGTTTTATTGCAAATTCTTTTTGAAAATTTATTCCCGCATCATCTTTCGAATCTGGGCAAATTTAAATTGTCCCATTCGTCTCTATCCATGAAACCATGGGTTCCATCTGAGTAATCAACTATTTTGAATGTGTATCTGTAATTCATGCAACTTTTGTAGTTCCATGAAATCCAATAAAGGGGTTGCCAAGGAAATACCCTCAAATGTGGCAGTCCTAACTGATGTCCCAGCTCATGCATATAAGCTCCTCCATGAGCTATTATCATTGCATTTTCCCATGGTCTCCATTTTTGAATATACGCGCTGCATATGGCAAAAGCGTCTCTCTTAAAATTAAATCCTGCTACTCCTCTTCCAAAATCTTTGAAATCGTGAATAATAATGGCATAATGAAATATACCTTTCCTAGGATTATTCTCATCATTATGCAGAAAATAGTCGTTATATATTTTATCAAGTTTATCCCAGTTCAGTTCTTCATAAGGAATTTCTTCGCTGCCCCCCATTAAGCCATTGTCTACCAACAACATTATATTATGTTTTGTAAATGCAGAATATTGCAGTTGCAGCGATTCTTCGGGAATCATCGGTTTTATACCATTATGCTCCTCCATGTAATCATTCTCTATGTATATGTCCTGCCTGAATGGATCTGCAAACCATTCCTGCATCTGCCACTCCTCAACATTCTGCAAACCATCTTTATCTACATCAAGCTTTGAATGATCCTCTGCCTTAAATGGATCGTATCCCCATTTATCCTCCCATTCTATTGGCACACCATCATCATCATAATCTTTGCCAAGGTCACTTTTCATTGGATCTGTGCCATATACATTTACTTCTTCCCAGTAAGTCAAACCATCACCATCATAATCATTCTGAACTATATCAAACCAAATTTCGCAATCGCTTTCATTTACAACGCCATCCTCATGCCCACCTGCATGGCCATAGCCGCTTTCGTCTCCGAGCCAATCGTCTCCGCTCCATGCACCAGTTAAAACATCATATGTAATCTGTAAGGTATTCCCGCTGCTGCTAATATCTGCCTGTGCTCCGTTTTTAATTACATCGATTGTTATAATCACTTTTTCCTCGTCATCAGGAATATCAAAATGTGCTGTTCCCAAATTCATTATATCAAATCCTTGGAATGTCTCGCTTTGCCAGTTTTCTTCATTGACTATTACCCTAACAACAATTGATGGCGGTTGATTAATGTCTATATCTATTGTTCTCACCCGTTTGATAATAACATCTATGGAAAGATCTACAAGAGGGTCTAAATCATCATCGATGCCAAAGGATTTATGCAAAACATTTTGCTCAAAAAACGTTGCACTATAAAAGGGAGTGGTTATCATGAAGAAAGCTATGCAGAGCAGCCAGATTTTTTTCATAATATGATATAAAGAACTAGTTTTTATTTATTTCACCTAAGTTAATAAGGATAACAAAAGATATTTAATTGCAAGAAAAATGTGATAATATGAGATTGATATCTCTCATATTGATTGCATCGTTTTTCTTATTACTGCCTATTTTTGATGCTACTCATATCTATAATGCTTCATATCCTATAAAAACCGCCAATGGAAATGTTTTATATGTAGGTGGAGATGGCCCAAATAACTATACAAACATACAAGATGCAATAAATGCTGCGGAAGATGGATATACAATAAAGGTTTATCCTGGCATATACAATCAAACATTTGTATATCCTGAATATTTTAATGCAACTGTTGTAGCTGTTGTTAATAAAAGTGTTTCATTGATAGGAATAATTGAAAATGGAGAAAAACCAGTTATAGATGCTGGAGGTAAAACGGGATTTTTGGTATTAGCAAATAACTGCACAGTTGAAGGATTCAAGTTTGTGCATGCAGCAATTGCTGTTAGATATAGTGAAAACATTTTAATCAAAAATAACGAAATAACAGCAAAGTTTGTTGGTACATCTATAGGATGGTCAACAAATTTTGTAATCATTAATAATAACATCACAAATTGTGGCTCATATGCAATGGAAATACTTTACCACCACCAAAACAAGAAGGGCAATTTTATAATTTCTCATAACAAGGTTATAGATAACGGATATGGAATACATGTAGGATATAATGATAACGGCAACATTTCATTCAATTATATTTTATCCAATGAAGAAGGAGGGATTTCTCTTGTTGTATGTAACAATATCTCTATATTCAACAATACAATAGGCTATCATATATACCCAGGCATACAGCTAATGGAATGCTCTAACTGTACTGTAACTAAAAATGAAATTTATAGAAACGGAGCTGGCATTATGCTCCAGGCCATTACACACTGGTGGGAACCTGCTCATAATAATGTTATAACCAGAAATAACATTTACTCGAATAGTGTTGGAATCTACATAGAAATGTTTGTCGAGGAAAACTATATCACATATAATAATTTTGATAATAGATTAAATGCATATTTCTGGTATGATACATATACATATCGCAACATATGGCTTTATAACTACTGGAGTGGCTGGCATTTGCCAATTCCAAAGCCAATAATAGGACAATTTATATTTGATATAGGCCCCCTTGCTTTCACCATTCCTTGGCTTATGTTTGATTGGCATCCAGCAATGGAGCCATGGGAAATATAAACTGGTCTTGCTCATTAGATGATTCTATTCATAATCAAAGAAAGTTAAATCTAAATCATGCCAATCATCGAAATCGTTTTTGCCATGGCTACCGTCTGAATAATCAACAAGGATATACGTATAGCCATAATTCATGCAGCTTTTATAGGGACGATATTTCCAGTAATCAAATTTCCATGGATACATCGTATCTGGGTTATCCACTCCTGGATTGCTGATATCCAAGCTATGTCCTGTCTCATGCATAAAAACGCTTGCATATACTATGCTTCTGTCAACAAAAAACAGCTGCCTGCATTTCTCCTCTACATATTTTGAAGATATTTGAAATTCATCCCTCCTTATTGCATATCCATTAAAACCGGCATCATACACAATAAGAGCATAATGAAATATACCCTGTCGCCATGCATTTTCACCATAATGGAGGAAATATTTATTGTAATAATCTTCTCTAAGCTTTCTTCCGCTTATTTCAGTTACAAAAGGTATTATTTCCCCGCCTCCCATGCATCCATCATCAAGATGATAAACTATGTTGTGTTTATCGTATACAGTTCGTAGCAATTCCTTTGCTCCTTCTGGCAGCATACTTGCTGGTTCGCCATTTGGCCCTTCGGCCATCTGATCAACTTCTATAAATATATCTTTTCTGAATGGATCAGAGCCCCACTGGGATGCGAGAAATTCTTCTACATTATCCAAACTATCACCATCTGGGTCCATATTGGAATGGTCTTCCCATGTGAAAGGATCATAAAACCATATGTCCTCAACTTCGTCGTTCCACCAATGTTTGAAGAAGTAATGCCCCCATTTCCACTCCCATTCTATTGGAACACCGTCTCCATCAAGGTCTTCTCCTCTATTATCTTTCATTGGATCTGTATGATAAACGTTCACCTCTGTCCAGTATGGAATGCCGTCTCCATCATAATCATTCTGATATATATCGAACCATATTTCACAATCTCTATCATCCTGGTATATGCTGTTGTCATCACATCCATTCGCTCTTCCATACCCACTTAAATCTGGATAGCCCCAAAAATTTTCATTGTGGATATAATCGTCTCCGAACCAATGCCCAGTTTTTATGCTATATACTAAATCCAAATCATAACTTTTTGGATAATCGTCTATATTGTTATCTATGTCGCATAGTTTATCTATAACCGGGTCATCATCCCATAGCTGTATGGTTATATTAACAAATTCGACGTCATCCGGAACATCCAGAGTTGCGCTCCAGTTTGGCTCATAAACATATTTTTGGTTTCGCCATACAGGGCTTTTGAATTCCTTTCCATTTATAAAAACTTTAACATAAAAATCTGGGTCGCTATGCTTATCTATCTCATCATATGTTTTTCCCAGATATGGCATTTCTAAAGAGCGTATGGCTTTTATTTCTACTGTAACAGCAATATCAACTAAAGGATCAAAATCTTCGTTACATGAAGAAATTTTAGTATTCACATCTTCATTTCTTGAATGAAATATGCTTCCTGCAGGAATTGCAATAAAAATGGCAATTGCAATGGCAGCATATTTTTGCATAGTGGAGAATATTCTCATTAGCTTTAAAAGTTTTGCACCAGAAAGATATGGAATAAAGGACCATAAGTTTTAAAACACTTATTAAATTTTATATATATGAATGCCAGAAAATTTCTGGCAATTTTTGTTACATTTATCTTGTTACCTGCCTATCCTACATTTGTTCCGCATAAAAACAGTCATGAAGAAGATAAGTTTAAAGTAGCAAGTGAAAATTTTTCTAAACTGGCGTCATTTTTTGATAGAGAAAGCATAAGAGAGTTTATAAAAAATGGGAGAATATCTGATTTACCAGAAAATTACATAATGCGAGGTTACAGGTTGTCCGTGGAAAAGATAAGAAAATTTTCCATTGAAAATAAAAAAAGGGAATTGCACAACTCTGATGCAAAAACCCTTTATGTGGGAGGAAGTGGGCCAGGCAATTATACTCATATTCAGGATGCAATAAATGATGCAGGAGATGGATACACAATATTTGTTTACAGCGGAACCTATTATGAAAATATTACCATAGATAAATCGATAAAACTTATTGGAGAAAATGCATCGACGTGCGTAATAGATGGCACAACATCAGCTTCTTATTTCCTCATTGAAGTTAAATCTGACGGAGTGCAAATACAAAATTTTACTCTCAAAAATAGATATGGAATTGGTGTATATGCTACTGGCATCAAGGAATGCATTATATCAAACTGCATGTTTTATGATATCGAGGGAGGCATATGGTTTGAATTGGTAGAATCTTTTAAAATATATGAATGCAGATTTGAGAGGATGGATATAGCGATTTTCGTTGGGAAATCAAATAATTCCGTTATTTCGCACAATTTTTTCTTTTCTTCTTCAGTTTCAATATTCATGGAAAGATGTGAAAGCGTAACGATCGATACTAATACATTCGAAAAATGTAGAAGTGGAGTATATGTTACCCTTTCAAACTATACAATCATAAAAAAATCCATTTTCAATAAGAATGAATACGCTGGCATCGAAATTTTCGATTCCTTCAATTGTTACCTAATGAATAATGTACTGGAAGGATGTGGGGTAATTATTATGGGGTATTTCTGCGACTCTCACATATTAAGGAATAACACAGTTAATGGAAAACCCCTTTGCTACATGGTAAATGAAAAGAATATTGAGGTGCCACAAGATGTGGGACAGATAATACTCGTTAACTGCAAAAATGTTACCATTTACAATCTCCTGCTTGAGAAATGTTCTGTAGGCATTTCTCTTTTAGAATGCTGGAATTGCAGAATATACGACAATATTTGCTATGGCAATTTTTATGGGATTCTTTTGCAGGAATCATATGGCAATTTAATCCAAGAGAATAATTGCAGTAATAATGTATATGCAATAGATGTTGAAGGTGACGGTAATAATATAGTAAGAAATTATTTATCAAACAATGAGATAGGAATATCCATATATGGAGAAAACAATAGAATAGTTGACAATAAAATGTTAAATTGTGGTTTATTTACTTTTTCAGCATACAACGATATATCTAACAATACAGTAAATGGTCGAAAGCTTTATTTTTTGGTAGAGCAAAGAAATGTTTCCATTCCTTCAGAAGAAGCAGGGCAAGTGATACTCATTGGATGTAAAAATGTTAGCATAGAAAATGCTACATTGAATAATTGTAGCACTGGAATATTAATGTATAGATGCTCGGAATGTAGCATTTTAAACAACAGAATAGCAGGCAATTTACATGCAATACTGGTTAGCCAATCCTCATCGTGCAAGCTCTATGGTAACTTAATCCATTGTAATGAAAATGGTTTAAACACATTTCACTCCCACAATCTTTCAGTATTGAATAATCGTTTTTTAAAAAATGAGTGGGGTTTCTCACTCTTGGATGGAAGTAACTGCTCTATCATAAACAATACTTTCGATAGTACTCTCTATTCTATCACGGTAGCATATACAAGTAAAAGCCTCATTACAAATAACTATATAGAGAGAAGTGAAAATGCCATTGCGATTGGTTTCGAAGGAAGATGGAATAAAATTTTGAATAATACTATAAGAAATAGCGGATTAGGTTTGCTTATAAATGGATACTGGAACTGGATAATGAATAACACATTCTATAGAAATGTGGAAGGTGTACAGAATTTATGGGGGGATACAAATCTCTTTAAAGGTAACATATTTGAAAGAAATGAATATGCAATGGACCTTATATGGTGCACATCCAATGAAATTCTATGGAATACTTTCAGATATAATAATTACAGCATAATTTCATGGGGCGAGAAAAACAGAATTCATCATAATTTTTTCATTAACAATTTACATAGGGCGTATGATTTTTACAAGAATAGATGGGATGATGGAGTTGAAGGAAACTACTGGAGCGATTATCGGGGTTTCGATATAAATGGAGATGGGATAGGTGATTTGCCCTATAAGATAAAGGGATGGTTTAATTTTGATAGACATCCTCTGATGCACATGATTAATTTAACAGTCCATATATATAAGCCGAGAAGGGGAATTTATATCATGGATAGGAAGATTTTTTCCCTTCCATTTAGTATCACGATAGTTTTCGGCGATATAAGTATTCATGCTATTTCATATGGAGCAAAGACTATTTCAAAACTTGAATTATACATAGATGGCAAGTTAAGAGAAATTATCCATGCCAGCGAATTTGAACGAAAAATCGAAATGACGGCAGGATGGCATGTAATAGAGGTAATAGCATATGACGTAAAGGGAGAGGAAGCAAGAGATGAAATCGGTGCATGGTTTATATGAGTAATGTTAATAAAGTATTTTAACTGATTGTTAATATCCACACAATGAAGGGCATTAGTGTGGTTTGTGTTGCTTTTCTTTTGCTTACCATTTATCCAATTTTTATTGAAGCAGAAAATAGCCATTCTTATTTACCACCGTATTTTTCATGGCGGGATGTTAATGGCGTTGACTATACAACGCCGATAAAAAATCAAGCTCCTGCTCCAACATGCGAGGCTTATGCCTTAGTAGCTGCTCTCGAAACAAAGATGCAATATAAGCTCGGCAAAATATACAATCCAGATTTGTCAGAGGCGCATCTCTTTTTCTATCCAGGAGGAAGCATTAAAGCCGGATATGTAAATATAATAGATGCAGCAAATTATCTAATCGAATATGGAGTACCAGATGAAGGATGCTTTCCAGATCCACATCGCCCATATGATTTCCCCTATGAAAGCCTCCCTGGATGGGAGAACAGAACTGTAAAAATAACAGAATGGGGATGGGTTGAACATACCTCAGAGGCAATGAAAAAAGCACTGATAGAACATGGTCCACTTATTGTGTGCATGTATTTCTGGCGTGATTTTTACTATTACCATGGCGGCATATATCGCCATAGATGGGGCATGCTGGCGGGCGGACATGTAATGGCGATTGTTGGCTATGACGATGAGCAGCACTGCTGGATTATAAAAAATAGCTGGGGAACTGATTGGGGAGAAAATGGATGGCTTCGTATTGATTACGATGCCCTTAAGATTGCAGAGTGGTATGGAGAAGGTACAGGTGTAATGTACATAGAGGGAGTTTATGGGAATCTTGAGCCAGATGTTCCTAAGATTGAGATAGAGCAACCTGAAATATATCGCACATATATTTTGGAAGAGAATTTCCTACTTTGCTTCGTCGCATACCTTTCATCCAGGAAGGGGCACCGCGCATAATAGGGCCATTGGCTATAGAAGTAAAAGCAGAGAATACAACCAGAGTTGAATTCTATCTGGATGGAGAGTTAAAATATAATGATGAGGAATCGCCTTATCAATGGCTTCTTGAATCTTCTCCTGGCCTCCATACCATAGAAGTTTTTGCCTATAATGAATACGGAAATGTTTCAAAAGATGTTGTGGACATTTTTGTGATTTTGTAGAAATAGTAGCGGGGCGTGGATTTGAACCACGGATCTTCGGGTTTCTCTAGCCCTTTGGGGGTGACATCCTTTTCCAAAGGGCTCTATGAGCCCGACGGGTTTTCCTGACTACCCCACCCCGCTATTGAAGATTATAAAGACATCATCATTTAAACTTTACTGTCGTGTCTCGAGATGGCATTGAAAATAATATTCCCTAAATCGATTATACTATTTTACTTATAACACCCAAGCAACTATTGTAGATTATGTCTATTTTATCCTTATATTTTTCAATAACTTCCATATTTTCTGAGCCTGGCTGGAGCCATACAACGCCTGCTTTTATATCTATTGCATCTTTTATTATATCCTCAATAAAATTTGGATTCCTAAAAACATCCACAATATCTATCTTTTCCTCAATTTCTTTTAATGAAGAATAAACTTTTTTGCCTAAAATCTCTTCTCCCGCATACTTTGGGTTTACAAGAAAAAGATTGTATTTGTCCTTTATCTGTTCTGCAATCTGATAGCTTGCTCTTTCCTTATTTTTTGATATGCCAACAATAGCAACATTTTTTGCATTTCTGGTAATTTCCATTATCTGTTTTGAATCTGTAATAAGCATGGAATTATATCTGCCATATTTTTATTTTTGTTGGTTCTGGTCAAAAAATCAAAATGATTCGCTTCCATTGGCAATAACATGGAATTTGAATGACAAAATGGTGTCACAAATACATTCATTTATTCATCGGCTTCAAATTTTTCAGAAATTATAAAAAGCGTATTTTTTTATTTATCAAATGAGAAAATTTCAACTGTTGGACAATGAAAGAATTGAAAGGGAATTGCAGCCCCATCCATTATCATTTATGCACCTCCATTGCCTGTGGCTATTCCTTTTCATATGGGGAATTTTTCTGGCATGGCTTTTTCGCTCCAAGTACTGGGAAGGATTGGCTAATAACAATACTTTCAGCATAGGAGCCGCAGCATCAATATGGCTTATTGGATTAATCATTTTTGGCGTCATCGCTTCATTATTAATGGTGAGATGGAGAATCTTTTTCATGTATATAGCTATCTTTATTTTAGGCATGATAATTTTCTGGCTCGGAAATGCAATGGATTATGTCGATTTGCTGATACCACTTTACACTATTGGCATGGCTATAGTTGGCCTATTCATTGTTGAAATATATCGTCGATCTCATAAATATCTCATAACAAATTTCCGGCTTGTGTTGAGGGGAGGGATTTTCATAAAAAGAGAGAGAAGTTTAAGATATGACAAAATAGCGGATCTGGATTATTCCCAAGGAATATTGGGGAGGATTTTCAGGTTTGGAAATATAATTCCCATCACTTACTCTGGCTTCGGCTTGGGAAGCGACGCAGCATTTGCTGCTATGGGAGCAGAAACAAAAACAAAAAAAGTCGGCTTATTTGGCTTTGCAGGCGGTAGCAAAGAAGTGCAAACACCAAGAACAAGAAGTTATTATGAATTGCATGGTGTCCATCCATTTAATGAGGTAAAATTGCTGATAGAAAAGCTTGTGCAGGAAGCTACCATAGCCCCTTATCAAAAAGAACAAGTAATGCTACAAAAGGAAATGGTTGATATTCTGAAGGAACTAAAAGATAAAGAAGAAGAATCGGAAGAATAGCTGCTACAGTTTACAAATTAAAAATCCACACTTCTTGTTTATCCTCTCCTTTATTGTCTAGATTGTCGAAAGCAACCACTTTAATGAGATATTTTCCATATGCTATTTCATCCCATAACCATTCATATGGCTCCTCAAAATCAACATATTTTTGCTCCTTATTAATATAAAATATTACTTTCTCAATTTCATCCAGTATATCTTCTAGTATCTCTACTCTTATGGTTATCGGCCCAATAATAATTGGATCCGCTGACGGCGGCAAATTCAATATTTTTCTGTTCAAAAGATATATTCCTATTTCTGGTCTGGTTATATTAATAGGAATTAAATATATTGATTGGTTTACCAATGGATGATAATCTCCTCCGTTCTGGATGCTACCAGAGCAGTTATATGGCAAATTTGTATCCCCCAATCCATCATAGGGCATTAAATCGCTCCCATTGTAATCATTCCAGTAATTTCCGCCTAAAAAATTTCCTCCAATAGTGTTTGTGCCCGGGGTCTTGCTGATATTCCAAATATTATTCCCATCGTCATAAGCGTTGTAGCTATTATTGAAATAATTGTTAAAAATGATATTGTTGCTTGAAGAGGAGAGCCTCATGCCGCCATAATTGTCTATAATACTATGGCCAGATAGAATATTGTTGCTACTGGAGGAAAAAAGAAATATGGCATAGAAGCTATTTAAGC